>PXTR01000036.1 GCA_003023245.1 Bacteroidetes bacterium QS_8_68_15
AGGCCACCGACCGCCTGAACCTGACGCTGGGCCTGCGCGCGGATCTGCCCTACCTGCCGGAGAGCCCGAGCTTCAATCCCACGGCCTTCGAGGCGTACGGGCGCTCGACCGCGAGCGTCCCCAGCGGCTTCGACCAGTTGCTGTTCAGCCCGCGCTTCGGCTTCAACCTCGACGCCACCGGCCTGGCCTCCGACTTCAGCACACAGGTGCGCGGCGGGGCCGGCGTCTTTAGCGGGCGCCCGCCGTTCGTGTGGATCTCCAACCAGTACGCCAACACCGGCGTGGACTTCGCCAGCCTGCGGTTCAACGGCACGCCCAGCGAGGTCTACACCGACGAGGACGGCAACTACGACCCCGACCAGCGCCTCTTTCCTGCCGAAAACCCCGGCGACCCGGCCAGCCAGCCGCTCCCGGGCGAGTCGCCGGCCCTCTCGCCGGTGCAGACGACCAACGTCAGCCTCGTCTCTGAGGACTTCACCTACCCGCAGACGCTGCGCCTCGACCTGGCGGTCGATCAGGAGCTGCCCGGCGGGCTCGTCGCCACGTTCGAAGGGCTCTACTCCAACACCCTCCGGGGCATCGCCTACCGCAACATCGAACTCCAGCGCGGCGGGGTGGGCGACTACGACGGCACGACGACCGCCTACGGCCGCCCCCTCTACGGCGACCGCAAGACCGCCCGCTTCACCGACGCCATCCTGCTGGAGAACACCAGCAAGGGCCGCGAGTGGCTTGCCTCCATTCAGCTCCAGCGCGAGCGCAGCGGGGCCGAAGGCTTCGGCGGCTCGATCTCTTACACCTACAACGACGCCGAGAACGTCAGCAACGGGAACGCGTTTATCGCCTTTTCGAACTGGAACGACTACGCCTTCGACGTGAACGACCAGGCGCTGGGCACCTCCGACTACCAGGTGCAACATCGCTTCCTGGGCTACGGATCCTACCGCTTCACCTACGGGACGGGCGGGCGCTTCGGCACGACCGTCGGGCTCGTCTACGAGGGCAACAGCGGCAGCCCCTACTCCTGGATCTACGGCAACGACGCCAACGGCGACGGCGTGAACTTCAACGACCTGGCCTACGTCCCCGAAAGCGAAGGCGAAATCTTCGTCGCCCCCAGCGGCCCCAACGACACGCGCACCCCCGAGCAGCGGTGGACCCAGCTCGACGCTTACATCGAGGGCACCGAGGGACTCGGCGAGCTGCGCGGGAAGCCCCCGGAGCGCAACACGTCGAACTGGCCGTGGGTCAACATTCTCGACCTGCAGCTCACGCAGGACATCGCCACCTTCGGCGGGCAGCGCATCCGCATCAACGCCAACCTCGAAAACCTTTTCGCCTTCGCCGACGAGACGCTCGGGATCGAAAACGACCTGGGCACGCTCGAGACGCGCCAGTTCTCGACCATCTCGCTCTTCGGCTTCGACCGCTACATCAGCGAGGGCGACGTGGGCACCACCGTGGCTGGCCGCGTCGTCACCGAAGACGACCTCGGCAAGCCGGTCGTCACCTTCGACGAAGACCTCGTGACCGAACGGCTCGACGGCTCGGAGTTTACGCCCTCGGAGTTGACGAAGACCTCGTGACCGAACGGCTCGACGGCTCGGAGTTTACGCCCTCGGAGTTTACCTCGCGCTGGCGCCTGCGCCTCGGCGTGCAGTACACGTTTTAGGGTTGGTTGAAGGGGACAGGGCCGACCACGGGGGGGCGCCCTTACTTGCTTTACCGTACGCCCATACTCCCGATTCCCACACTCCTCCCACGCGCCATGCTTTTCTGCGCTTCTCGTTCGTTTCGTTTGGCCGCCCCGGCGCTGCTCGTCGGCGCGCTCGTCGTGTGGGCCGGCTGCGACTCTTCCGGCGGCGACGACGACGAGGCCGGCGGTGCGCAGGCGACTGTGCAGTTCACCGACGCCGAGGTGTCGGTGGCCGAGGAAGACAGCGCGGGCGCCGAGGTGCCCGTCACCATCAGCAACCCGCCCGACGGCGAAACGGTGACCGCCGAGGTGCTCTTCGCCAGCGGCAGCAGCAGCGCCGACTTCGCCGACCTCAACCTCGAGAATCTCGACGAGGAGGGGCTCTACCGCGGCAGCGGCGGCGACACGACCGCCTACGTTGTCGATACGGTCGCCTTCGCTCCCGGCGCCGAGGACGGCGCCACGCGCACAGTGTCGTTTTCGATCACGGACTCGACTTTCGAGGCGCAGGAAACCGCGCGCTTCGCGCTGCAAAACGTCAGCGGGGCGCAGATCGGCAGCGCGACCACGGCGACCGTCGGCGCGCCGAGCGAACTTGCGGTCGTGATCGAGTCGGAGGGGAGCGAGACGTTCGTCGCGGCGGACTTCTCCGACGGAACCCTCGCCCCGCTCGTGCCCGTCAGCGTGGCCAGCAGCGCCAACTGGGGCACCTCCAGCAGCGGCGCTCCTTTCGACCTCATCGAATCGCCGTACGCTGTTATCAACGCTTTCGACTCCGACGAGCCGGCCAACGACTGGCTTATCACACCCGCCGCCTACGACTTTAGCCCGTTCGATACGGTGACGCTCTCCTTTGCCAATGCCACCAACTTCAACGACGAGGGGCTGGAGGGGGCGGAGGCCCTGCGGGTGAAAGTCTCTACCGACTACGAGGGGGAAGGCAACCCCGAAGAGGCCAACTGGACCGACGTGTCCGACCGCATCGACTACTCGGGCGGGGGGTACGAGTTCGTGGAAACCGAAGTCGACCTCTCGGACTTCACCGACGAGGACGCGCCGGTGTACGTGGCTTTTCAGTACATCAGCTCCGGCACCGGGGCCGGGTCGTCGGAGGTCTGGGAGATCGACAACGTCGAGCTCGTCGGCAGCATCGACATTCCCGGTGAAGGCGAGTAAGGCCCGACGGCGACCGCGCGCTGCGTCTTTTCTCTGTCTCACGCTTATTTCCCTGTTCTCATGCGCACGACGCTCTCGAACGCTTCGCTCCGCGGCGCTCTGGCGCTGGGCGCGCTGCTGGTCTTCGCCGCCGGCTGCGACAGCGGCGGGGACGACCCGGCCGACGACCTCGGCGACAACACGTCGTTTGCTTTCGCCGCGCCCGGCGACACCGTCACGGCCTACGGGGCGCTGGAGGAGTACGACGTGGAAGTCACGCTCGACGACCCAGGCTACCAGGAGGGCCTGCGCGTGACCGCTGCCTTCGACGAGGGCGCCAGCTCGCTGCCCTTCGAGGCGCTGATCGGGGCGCCGCGCGACACGACGTTCACGTTTCCGCAGAGCGCGACGGCGGGGGCGTCGCGGACGTTCTCGTTTTCGGTGGAGCGGGGCGTCACCGGCGTCGGCGACCGGGTCGTCTACACGCTGCAAGACGCCGGCGGAGGAAGCGTCGGCGAAGGGACGTTCACGCTGCGTTTCGGGGCGCTGTCCGTCGCCGAGGCGCGGCAGCAGCCGCTGGGATCCGGGGTCACCACCGAAGGCGTCTTCACGCGCATCGAAGGGGCGAACGCGCGCATCCAGTCGCCCGGCGGCCCCACCGGCGCGCTGGGGGCGTTCAACGGACTGCTTCAAATCGGCGACGACGTGTCCGTCGAGCTCATTGAGGAAGATGCCAGCCTGCCGGAGGTGCAAAGCGTGGCGTCGCTGGCGGCCCTGCAAGGCGCCAGCGGGGAGGAGTACGAGAGCGAGCTGGTGCGCGTCGAGGGGCTGTCCGTGCCCGATTCGGTCTCCGGTCCCTTCTCCGCCGGCGGCGGCGACGGCTTCGGAAACTACCCCGTCACCGACGGCGACGGTAGCGAGGCCATCCTGCGCATCACCGACGACTCCTTCTACGACGGCGAGCCGATTCCCGACGAGTCGTTCGCCTTTTCCGGCGTCATCGGGCAGTTCAGCGGCTCGGACGACCCCTCAGTGAACGAAGGCTACCAGCTGCTGCCGCTCCGCGAAGGCGACCTCCTCTACTCGGGCGAGTGAGTGCGCCGCTTCTGCCCGCCGATTACGTTTCCTCTTGCGCGAAGAGGCGGCTTTGTTCTGATCGAGGCCGCCTTTTTCGTTTCACGGCTCTCCTTCCCTTTCCCTTTTCGTCTCTCGAAAAATGACCTTGTCTCGAAAAATGGCTTTGACGCTCCGTCTGCTGCGACGCCCGCTTGCACTTTCCGCGTTGCTGCTCCCGCTGCTCCTGCTGCTCGCCGCCGCGCCTCCAGCCGCGCAGGCGCAGCAGAAAGTCTCCATCGCCGAGGCGCGCCAGCAGGGCACCGGCGCGACCGTGACCGTCGACGGCGTGGTGACGCGCGCCTTCGGCGACTTCGTGCGCTTCCAGGACCAGAGCGGAGCCACCGGCGCGAGCGGCCTCGTCGTTCGCCAGACCTCCGGCGACTTCTACGACGACATCCAGGACGGCCTCCTCCGGCCCGGCACGCGGCTGACGGTTACGGGCACGATCTCCGAGTTCAACGGGCTGCTCCAGATCAACGAGGGCGACCTGAGCAGCTACTCGGTCGACGGGCAGGGCGAGGCGCCTGCGCCGCAGCGAATCTCCCTCCAGGAGCTTCAGAGCAACGGCGGCGACTACGTCAGCGAGCTAGTGCGGGTGGAGGACCTGCGCTTTACCAACCCCGGCAGCCGCTTCGCGAACGACCAGTCCTACGAGGTGACTGACGGCACGGCCACGCTGACCTTTCGCGTGCAGGGAGCCGACGAGACGACGCTGGCGGGCACGCCCATTCCGGCCGATTCGTTCACCTACACGGGCCTGTCGAGCGTCTTCAACCCCGACTATCTCGACGAGGCGGCCTACCAGCTCATCCCCGTGCGCAACACCGACATCGGCGCTCCGCGCGTGGGCTTTTCTCCGCGCTACGCCCTCGCCTACGAGCAGGGCGGCGACGCCGACGACACCCTCGCGGTGCGCGCCGCCGGGCTGACGAGCGACGAGACGCTCACCGTGACGCTCACCGTCTCCGACGAGGGCACCGCCCGCAGCGGCGAGTTGACGGGAGCCGTCGAGCAGCAGCTGACCTTTTCCGGAGACGATCCGACGGCGAAGACGGCGGCCCTCGCGGCGGCGGACGACGACGAGGAAGAAGGGGTCGAGCGGTTGGAGGTCGCCCTTTCCAGCAGCAGCGACTTCCTTTCCGGCGGGCGCTTCACGTTCTGGATCCTTGACGACCCGACCGCGCAGACGACCCTCTACGCCGGGATGGAGGGGGCGTCCCTGCTGGAGCAGTTGCGTGAGGACTTCGCCTCCAGCGCCGACGGGGCGCCCGGGCCGCCGACCCTCGGCTACGACGTGGCCCGCGACACGCTCTACGACACGATCTTCAACCAGGGCGGCGGCGTCGTGCGCGGCTACTACACCGGCCTGCGCGCCACGCTCGAACCGGGCGAGGACCCCAGCAACGCCATGAGCGACGACGACGTCAACGCCGAGCACCTGTGGCCCCGAAGCAAGGGGGCGGGGAACGAACCGGCGCTCTCGAACATGCACATCCTCGCGCCGACCTGGGCCCCGGCCAACAGCGCGCGCTGCAACTACCCCTACAGCGAAATCGCCGACGACCAGACCGAACGCTGGTTCGGCGCCGACGGCTCCAGCAGCGTCGAGCAGACGAACGCGCCGCCGGAGTCGGAGCGCGACGCCTTCAGCGAGGTCATCGGCAACGACTGCGGCAACCCCAGCCCGGACGGCGTGTTCGAGCCGCGCGAACAAGTCGAGGGCAACGTTGCGCGCAAGGCGTTTTACTTCGTGATGGCGTACCCGGGCCGCGCCAGCGGGTCCTTCTTCGACGAGCAGCAGGCCACGCTGCGCCGCTGGAACGACCGCGACCCGGTGAGCGCCACCGAGCAGCGCCGCAACGTGCTGATCGCCAGTCAGCAGGGCAACGAGCTGAATCCCTTCCAGCTCGACTCCACGCTCGCGCGCCGCGCCTTCTTCTCCGACGACGGCGGCGGGGGGGACGACGTGCTCACCATCGCTCAGGCGCGCGGGCAACTCAACGACAACGTCGTCACCGTCGAGGGCGTCTTCACGCGGCTCGAAGGCTCGAACGCGCGCATCCAGGACGAAAGCGGGGCCACCGGCGCGAGCGGGCTGGTGGTGCGCTCCGACGCGCTCGAACGCGACATCGAAAGCGGGGCCGTCGAGCCGGGCGACCGCCTGCGCGTGACCGGTCCGCTCGACACGTACGTCGGGCTCCGCCAGCTCAACGCCGGAAGCGACGCCGGCAGCCTCAGCTATGAAGTCATTGAGGACGGCGCGGGCCTGCCCCCGGCGCAACTCGTGACGGTGAGCGAGCTGGCCGACAGCGGCGAAAACTACGAAAGCGAGCTGGTCCGCGTCGCCAGCCTCAGCATCGACGCCGGCGGGGACAGCACCTTTTCCGCCGGCGGCGCGGAGGGCAACTACGAAACCACCGGGCCCGGCGGCGACCCGATCACGCTGCGCATTCCCGGCTCGGGTTCCTTCTACGCCGACGAGCCGATTCCCGAGACGCCCCGCTCGTTCCGCGGCGTAGCCGGGCAGTTCGGCACCGACGGCCCCGACAACGGCTACCAGCTTCTGGCCATCCGCGAGCGCGACCTCTTCGAGGGCGAGCCGGGGCTTCTGGCGGTGAACGAATTTCTCGCCGCCCCCGACGATCTCGACCTCAACGGCGACGGCGCGTCCGACGAGGGCGACGAGTTCGTCGAAATCGTCAACACGACGGGCGACCCGTTCGTGCTGGGCGGCTACCGGATCAGCACCGAGAGCGGCGGCGAGACGTACACCGTTCCCGAAGGCGTGACGCTGGAGCCGAACCGGGGTGCGACGGTGCTGGGCGACGGTGCGCTCGCGGGCGACGAGGCCGGCGGCTTCGTCGACGATGGGCTGCCGGCGCTGCCCGACGAGGGAGCCGCCATTCGGCTGACGAGTCCGACGAGCGGCGTGATGCAGTCGGCGGCGTACGGCAGCGAAGGGCCCGTCTCGCAGCAGGCGGGCGTGTCGAGCGCGCGCAACCCCAACGGCACGGGCGCCTTCGCGCTGCAAAACACCTTCGGCGTCATGGAAAACGAGAGCGCCGGGCAGAACAACGTCAGCGGCGCGGCGCTGCCGGTGGCGTTCGCCGGCGCACCGCAGGTGGCGGAGGTGGAGCCGCGCGCGGTGGTGCTGACGTGGCGCACGCTCTCGGAGACCGGCAACGCCGGCTTCCGCGTGCAGCATCGGCGCGAACAGGCGAGCGGCTGGACGACGACTTCCTCCGACGCGCTGGTGCCCAGCAAGGCCGAGGGCGGCGACAGCGACGGAGGGCACACGTACCGCCATCGCGTCGACGGGCTCGCGCCGGGGCGATACGTCTTTCGCATCCAGCAGGTCGACCGCGCGGGCGGCGCGTCGACCGGCCCGGCGATGACGCAGGCGGTCGAGGTCGGCCGGAGCGAGGGCTTCGCGCTGCGCGCCGCGTACCCAAATCCGTTGCGCGCCGGAGGCACGGCCACCCTCGAGTACAGCGCCGCGGCGAGCGCCGAGGTCGAGGCGGCGCTCTACAACAGCCTCGGGCGGCGCGTGCGCACGCTTCAGGCGAAAAGCGGCGCCATCCGCGTCGAGGCGCGCGGCCTGGCCAGCGGCCTCTACTTCGTGCGGCTCTCGGCCGGAGACCGAACGGCGACCCAGTCGGTCACGCTCGTCCGCTGAGGCGGCCTCGCGGCCAACTTTTCGGGCTGGTGAGCGTACGTGCGAGTGGGTGGAAGGACATGCCACCCATCTCCCCTCCGTGCCTCAAGCGTGATCTTTCGCCGTCCATCTTCGGCTCGGTAACGGGCCGAAGCGGCATCGCCTTTTCCCTTCGCAAGCGCATGGAACGCTCGTCCTCCGCCGCCGGCTCTGCGCCTGCACGCCGCCGGCGTCGCGCCGACGGGGATGACGACGGCATGGCCGCTCCTGGAGGCGACGGAGGCGACGCGCGGGCCGAGTCCGCCGCCGCCTCCACCGTGCCGCCGTCCGTGGCGCCGATGCGCGCGGATAACAAGCAGGGCGCCTCGACGTGGGAGCGCGTGGTGCGCTTCGCGCTGGGGGCGCTCGCGCTGGCGGGCGCGGCCTGGGCGCTGTGGTACTTCGCCGGGCTGGTCGTCTACCTGGTGATTGGGGGACTGCTGGCGTATCTGATGCGGCCGGTCGTGCACCGCGTGCAGGGGCTGGGCGTCGGCCGCCTGCCGGCCATCGGGATCGTCTTCGTCGGGGTCTTCGGCGTGCTGGCCGTGCTGGTCGGCACGCTCGCGCCCTTCGCGGTGCGCCAGGCCACCGACCTGTCGCAGCAGGTCTCCGTCAACGCCATCTCCAGCGTCGTGCAGACGCTCGAAGCCCGCCTCCTCAACGAGATGCCGTTTCTCGAAGAGGGCTTCCTGGTGGAGAGCCTGCGCGAAATTGCCAACACGCTCTTCCGCGACGACCGCCTGCAGCAGACCTTCAGCTCGGCCTTCGGGCTGCTTACCGACGTGGTCTATGCCGTCGTGGTGGTGCCCTTCGTCACGTTCTTTTTTCTGAAAGACGGCACGCGTCTGCGTCACAGCCTCCTGCACTGGGTGCCCAACCGCTACTTCGAAGTCACGCTCGCCATCCTGGACAAAGTGGAGTCGAGCCTGGGGCGCTACCTGCGGGCGCTTTTTGTGCAGTGCACCGCCGTCGGGATCGTCGCCTCGCTTTTGCTCTCGCTCACCGGGCTGAACTACGCCGTGGCCGTCGGCATCTTCGCCGGGCTGGCCAACTCGATCCCCTACTTCGGCCCCGCCGTGGGCTTTATCGCCGGTTCGCTGGTGGGGGTGGCGCAAACGGGCAACTTCGCGCTCATCACGCCGATTTTCGTGGCGATGGTGCTGACGCAGCTCTCGGACAATCTCATCTTTCAGCCGTTCATCTTTTCGCGAGCGGCGCAGGCGCACCCGCTGGTGATCCTCTTCGTCGTGTTGATCGGCGCGCAGTTGGCCGGCATCGTCGGGATGCTCGTAGCCATTCCCGTCACGACGGTGTTGCAGGTGGTCTTCAGCGAAGTGTTCTGGAGCATCCGCCACTACCGCATCTTGCAGGCGTGAGCCGTCAGTCCTCAGGGGCCGAAGGTCATGCCCTCACGGTGCCCTTCGGCCCGAAAAGCGGAAAGCCGATAGCTGGTAGCTGACCGCCAACACGGCCCGCCCCGCGTCTTTTTCATTTCTTTCAGTATGTTTTGAAACCCCCCTTTTTACGACCAATTCAACGGGTGTAGTCCAGCATTTCAACTGCCCCGTCGTACATTGAAGGTCCGGCTTTTGGCCCGCCTGTCTTCCTCGGCGGCATCCGCCTGATCACGTAGTTTCATGGCACAGATCTTCCCCAAAAAGGCCAACCTCCTGCCGATCCTTTCTCTGATCGGTGCGCTGCTGGGCGGCGTGGTGCTCATCTTTCTGGTCTGGTACTACTTCTCCCCGGAGTTCACCACGGTGGGGTACCAGCCGGAGCAGCCCGTCGAGTACAGCCACCGCCTCCACGCGGGGCAGCTGGGGATGGACTGCCGCTACTGCCACAACTGGTCGGAGAACTCCTCTCACGCCAACGTGCCCCCGACGCAGACGTGCATGAACTGCCACACGCAGATCAAGTCGCAGAGCCTCAAGCTGCTGAAAGTGCGCCAGAGCTGGGCCACCGGCGAGCCCATCGAGTGGGTGAAGGTGCACCACCTTCCCGACTATGCCAACTTCTCGCACGCCGTCCACACCGGCAGCGGGGTCGGGTGTGAGACGTGCCACGGGCGCATCGACCAGATGGAGGTCGTCTCCCAGCAGGAGCCGCTCTCGATGGGCTGGTGTCTGGAGTGTCACCGCGAGCCGGAGCTGTACCTGCGCCCCAAAGACGAAATCACGACGATGGGCTACGTGCAACCGGCGGACTTCGTGGAGCGCAACCTCGCTACGATTCGCCGCGAAGGGATTCAGCCCCCTACCAACTGCTCGGCCTGTCACTATTAGTTTCAGGTTTAGAGTTGAAGGTTGAACGTTCTTCGGCGCGTACCGGGAAACGTTCAACCTTTAACCTTCAACGTCAATCCACCCATGCACCCATGATCGAACTCGACGTCATCGACGAAGGCGACGCGGCGGCGGGTGCGGCTTCCTCCTCGCAAGAAGAGGAGGAAAAGGGCCGTGGCACACTCTGGCGCAGCTGGGGGGACCTGCGCGGAGACGAACGGCTCGAGAAGCGCCGCGAACATGAGTTCATGGAGGGCGCCTCCGAGCCGCCGACGAAGTCCTCGCGGCGCACGTTCATGAAAATCATGGGCGCGTCGATGGCGATGGCGGGGCTGGCGGCCTGCCGCCGCCCGCAGGAGGAGATTCTGCCCTACGCCCGCAAGCCCGAGGAGCAGATTCCCGGCGTCGCGCGCTACTACGCCACGGCGATGCCGTTTCGCGGGGTCTCGCGCGGGCTGCTGGTGGAGGCGCACGAAGGGCGGCCCACCAAAGTCGAAGGCAACCCCGAACACCCGCTCACGCAGGGGGCTACGAGCGGCTTCGCGCAGGGCTCGGTGCTCAACCTCTACGATCCGTGGCGCTCCAAGACGATTCGCCACAACGGCTCGGACGTGGACCGCGACGCGCTGATGCGCCGCCTCGGCGAGCTGGCGCGCGGCAGCGACACGCGCCTGGCGGTGCTGATGGAGGAGAACGCCTCCCCGGCCGTCGCCCGGATGCGCGAGCAGCTGCGCGAGGCGTACCCGCAGCTCCGCTGGGTCGAGTACGCGCCCGACGGCGACGACCCGGTGCGGCAGGGCACCCAGCAGGCCACCGGACGCCCACAGCGCCCGCTCTACCGCTTCGACGAGGCCGACGTGATCGCCAGCCTCGACGCGGACTTCCTCAGCCCCACGGCGCGCAACTACGTCTCCAACACGCGCACCTTCGCCGCGAGTCGCCGCCTCGAACGCCCCGAGGACGAAATGAGCCGCCTGTACTGCACCGAGAGCGGCTTCTCGCTCACCGGCGGGCAGTCCGACCACCGCCTCGCGCTGCCGCCCACGAAGATCGCTCGCTTCGCACAGGCCCTCGCGTCGCAGATGGGCGTCGGCGGCGGAGAGATGGGCGGCGGCGCGAACCTCTCCGAGCGCGAGCGCGCCTTCGTCGAGGAGATGGCAAGCGACCTGCAGAGCGCCGGCGAGCGCGGCGTCGTCGTCGCCGGCGAAACGCAGCCGCCGGCGGTGCACGCCCTGGCGATGCGCCTTAACCGGCAGCTCGGCGCCGTCGGGCAGACCGTCCACCTGATGGACACGGGCGAGCAGAGCTACACGCCGCTCTCCGAGGAGCTGTCCGGGCTCGTCGACGACATGAACAGTGGCCGCGTCGACGTCCTTGCCATGATCGGAGCGAACCCGCTCTACGACCTGCCCGCCTCGATGGGCTTCCGCGAGGCAATAAGCAGCGTGGGCACGACTCTGCACGCGGGCCTGCACCGCGACGAGACGGCGCAGGCGGCCGACTGGCACGTGCCGCGCGCCCACTACCTCGAACGCTGGGGCGACGGGCGCGCCTACGACGGCACCGTTACGGTCCGCCAGCCGCTGATCGCGCCGCTCTACGACGACGCCCTGTCCGACCTCGAACTGCTGGGCGCGATGGCGACCGGGCGCCCGCAGAACGGTTACGACCTGCTCCTGGCGCAGTACCAGGAGCGGATGGGCGTCGCCTCGGGGAGCGCGAGCGGGCAGAGCGCAGGCGGCGGGCAGAGCGCAGGCGGCGGTAGCAGCAGCGACTTCGACGAAAAGTGGCGGCGCATCTTGCACCGCGGCTACATCCCCGGCACGCAGTATCCCGGCGCGCCCGAGCCGTCGCAGCAGCAGCAAGAGGGGAGCGACACGCCTGCCGGTCTTTCCTTCGACGCCGCCTCTGCCGCCGGCGGCGACACCGCGCCCGCCGAAGCAGCAGCCGCAGGCGGCGACGGGGCCGCGCAGCAGCCGCAACTGGCCGTCGCCGGGGCCGACACGTCCGCCGCCGCACAGCCCGATGCCGCCGCGCAGGCCGACACCTCTTCTTTAAACACGTCTTCTCCTCTCGTACGACAGCCGCCGGCCCCCTCGGGCCAGCCCTTCGCCGACGCCGACGAAAGCGGCTACGAAGTCGTCATTCAACCCGACCCGGCGGTCCTCGACGGGCGCTTCTCGAACAACGCCTGGATGCAGGAGCTGCCCGACCCGATTACGAAGCTGGTGTGGGACAACGTGGCCGTGATGAGCAGCCGCACCGCCACCGAGCTGGGCGTGAAGGTCGACTACGACGCGGGCGCCTACGACGCCGACGTGGTGCGGCTTTCCACCGAGAACGGCGATAGCATCGAGCTGCCCGTCTGGATTCAGCCCGGCTTTCCCGACGGCACCATCGGGCTG
>PXTR01000037.1:0-987 GCA_003023245.1 Bacteroidetes bacterium QS_8_68_15
ATCGACGCGTGCTCGGAGGCGTAGGCGCACATCGCCGAGCAGGTCGTGAAGTAGGCCTGAATGCGCGAGAGGCGCTTTTTGACCTGGTCGCGCTCGAAGAGGCTCTTCTGGCCGACGAAGCGCCCTTTGCAGTGGGCGATCGCCTCGTCCATCATGCGGCGCAGAAAGCCCATCCCCATGCCGGGAAACTCCATGCGGCTGCGGTGAAGGGTGTCGAGCATCATCTTGATGCCCATCGTCTCGGGTTCGAGCTTGTGCGCCTCGGGGACGGTCACGTTCACGCGGTTGCGCCCGTAGGGAATGGCGTAGAGGCCGAGGTTGTGAAAGCGCTCCTCGACGTCGACGCACTGATCGGGGTCGTCCTGGTCGAGGATAAAGAAGTCGATGTCGCGCCCGAGGTCGCCGCCGCCGCGCTCCCGGCGCGCCGTTACGAGCCAGAAGTCCGCCCAGCCGGTCAGGCCCGCCCAGTGCTTGGTGCCGCTGACGTGGTAGCGCCCGTCCTCGCCGGATTGCACGTAGCTGGTCTGCATGTTCAGCGCGTCGGTGCCGTACTCCGGCTCGGTGATCATCAGCCCGCCCATGTGCTTCTCGCGGATGAAGCGCTCGAAGATGCCCTGCTTGACTTCCTCGCGCCCGTACTTGGCGACGGGCTGGAGAAAGAGCGCCCCGTTGATGCCGAGCGTGAGGGAGAGGGCCAGCGACTCGTAGGAGGCGGCCGCGAGGACGGCCTGGCACTGGCGGACGTGGCCGCCGCGCCCGCCGTACTCCTCGGGGATGAAGACCGAAAGCGGACTCGAGCGCTGCACCTCGCGCATCATGAAGGGTTCGAGGCCGCGCGTGGTGCTGACCTCGTCGGCGTCGGCGCGCCGGCGGAAGACGTGACGCAGCCGCTCGCGAAAGTCGTCGATGAAGGAGGGAAAGTCCGCTGCGACGGGCTCGCGGACGGGTCGGGAGGACGTGACGCTCATAAATGCGTGGGGTATGGCG
>PXTR01000037.1:1114-11980 GCA_003023245.1 Bacteroidetes bacterium QS_8_68_15
GCCGCTACGCCTGCTGCTCCCGGCGCTTCCGTTCCAGAAAGAGCGCGCGGCTGAGCATGTAGGCCGTCTCGGCGGTGGCGGAGGTGAACCAGTAGTTGAGGCCCGCCCCGGTCGCGGCCCCGGCCAGCGGGATGAGCTGCGCCATTTCGCGTGCGGCGACGTTGCGGGCAATCTCGTTGACCAGCACGCGGCTCTGGTTTTCGGTCGTCTCGGCGCCGTCCTCGGCAGACGCGTCACCGACGCCTACCTCCCCGTGGCTGGGGGCGTGGAGCGCCTCGTCGCGCGCGGCGGCGCGCAGTTCGTCGAGCGCTTCGCCGCGCGCCTCGGGCGTGTCGGCGACGGCGGCGCTGAAGATGCGCAAGACCAGTGGGCGCGCCTCGGGGCTGTCGAAGCGAAAGCCGTAGGAGGCGGCGACCTGCTGGATCAGACGCAGGTTGATCGTAAACAACATCGGCACATCGGCGGCCAGGAGGGCGACGCCGCCGAGCCCTGTGCCGCCGCCTTCGAGGGCGGAAAGGACGGCGTTCTCGGTAAAGTAGGTGCGCGCCAGGTCGTCGAGGTCGCTCATCGGCGCGGAGCGCAGGTCCGCCAGCGACGCGGCGCCGGCGAGGTCGGTCTCCTCACGGGCGCGCTCCAACACCCCCTCCTCGTCGTACGTCCACGTCGAGGCGTCGGAGAGGGTGTCGAGCACGGAGATGATACGCTCGTTGACCTCCTTCATGGTTCCTTCGGTGGCGGAGCGCTCGGCGGCCCAGTCCAGCGGCTTCGACAGGATGCGCAGCGCCTTCGAGAGCATCGGCGTCTCGCCTTCGGCCCAGAGTTGGATTTCCTTCGCGGCGTTTTCTTCGTAGGCGTCGAAGGCGTTGCTGTCGGGCAGGACGTCGAAGCCGGGAGCGGGCATCGGAGCGCGGGAGCGGTCGGGGGAAGGGAAAACGGGGCAGCCTCAATCCCGCTGCTCCGCACCAGGTTCTTTCCGGAGCAGCATCTTGCGCAGCGATTACATCGCGGGGCAGCGAAACGGCGTTCGCTGGTCGACGGTGGACGGCGGTCTTCTACTCCTCAAGGCCGATTTCGGAGACCGAAGCGTCGGATACTCCTGCCCACGTCCTCCACGAAGAACGAACGCCCCAAACGAAAAAGGACAGCCGCCTGCAAAGGCCGCTGCCCTTTTCGTTTGCGTACCGCCGGGGCGCAGGCGGCCCGAAAGGCCACCATTCACCGCGCTGGGGGCGAAGTGACCGAGTGCCTGGGGCGACGGTCATCCGCCGTCCTACCCTAAAACGGCAGCTCGTCGTCCGGCTCGAACGTGTCGTCCGCGCCGCCGCCCCCGGAGGACTGCTGCCCACCGCCGCCGCCGGAAGCGCCCTGGCGCTGCGGCTGCTGGCGCTGGCTCTGGTCGTATTCGCCGGTGCGCTCCGGGCGGCTCTGGTCCATGCCGTTGCGCTGGCCTCCGCCGCCGCGCCGGCCTTCTTCCTCCCCGCCGAGCATCATCATCTCGCGCATCTTGATCTCAGTGTCGTAGCGGTCGTTGCCGTCACGGTCTTCCCACGAGTTGGTCTGCAACGACCCCTCGCAGTAGATGCGCGAGCCCTTCACGAGGTACTGGTCGCAGATCTCCGCGAGGCGCGCCCAGGCGACGATGTCGTGCCACTCGGTGCGCTCGACGAGTTCGCCGTTGTTGTCTTTGTACGACTCGTTGGTCGCGAGTCGCAGGTTGCAGACGGCCGTGCCGCTGCCGGTGTAGTTGAGTTCGGGGTCCTGCCCGAGGTTGCCGATGAGCATGACCTTGTTAACTCCGCGTGCCATAGGTAGTCACCTTCTGTGGTTGAGAGAGAAAAGTGAGCCGAACCTGGCCTTTAGCTAAAAGCTCTGTGCCAGCGCGGCTCGTACACGAATCCTGGCGGAATGTACATGAATCCGTCGGCGCAATCTTCCCCGGAGGGAAGCAGGCACCGACCATGTCCTAACGGATGTTGCATGAGCCCTGCCAGGAGGAAGCGGCCCCGCGTGCTTGCAGAGAAGCATCTGCGCGACCTGTCCTTTCAGACACATGCGCCTCGACATCGTAACGTCGAGACGCTAAAAACGTATGGCCGAGGGGTGACATCCCTGCGTCACCGAGGGCCGGAAGAAAAACAACGTTGCTGCCCCGACGGTTCGGAAACCTCGACTGGAGCGGCACGAACGGGCTTTTCGCCGCGCTCTGCGCCGCTTTCGTCCAAATAATAATATTTAATAAAGAACTTTTTTTGCTCCATGCCTGATGACGACGCCCCCGTCTACGAAGACTCGTTCCGCCCCTCCGAGCCGCTCGCCGAAGCGTTCGCCGATCTGGTAGCCGTCGTGCGCCAGTTGCGGCGCGACTGCCCGTGGGATCGCGAGCAGACGCACGCCTCGACCCGCCATTTGACGCTGGAGGAGGCTTACGAGGTCGCCGCCGCCATCGATGCGGAAGATGCAGAGGCGCTGGAGGGCGAACTGGGCGACTTGCTCTTGCATGGCCTCTTCCACAGCCGCATCGCCGAGGAGGCCGGGCGCTTCACGCTCGAAGATGTGCTGCGCCGTGAGACGCGCAAGCTCATCCGCCGGCACCCGCACGTCTTCGGTGACGAGACCGCGGAAACCACCGACGACGTGAAGCAGACGTGGGAAGCCACCAAGCGCGCCGAGCGCGAATCGGGCGAGGACGGCGGCGGCAGTGGTGAAGACGACAGCGCGGCGCCTCCCTCCGCGCTCGACGGCATGCCCGAGGCGCTGCCGGCGCTTTTGCGCGCGGAGCGCACGCAGCAAAAAGCCGCTGCCGCCGGCTTCGATTTTTCCTCCGATGCCGCATCCTGGGAGCAGGTCGAGGAAGAACTGCGCGAGTTTCGGCAAACGGAAGGGGCCTCGCAAGAAGCGCGCGAAGACGAGCTGGGCGACGTGCTCTTCGCGCTCGTCACGTATGCGCGCCGCGAGGGCCTCGTCGCCGAGAACGCCCTGCGCGGCACGGTCGAGAAGTTCGCCCGCCGCTTTCGCCGCATCGAGCCGCGCCTCGACGACGGCTTGAGTTCCGAGGCGATGAAGCGGCTGTGGGAAGACGTGGAGGAAGAAGAAGGGACGGTTTGAGGGGGGAGCATGAGGAAGCGTGAGCGTGAGCGCGTGGAGCAAGCGGCCCCTTCTCTGCAAGAAACGACAACAAGCCGTCCAGTTGCTCGTTACTCCTGTCCTTCCAGTCGGCGTTTCCGTTTGTGGAGCGCAACCCATTCGCACCTCGTGCATCGTCCTTCGCCCTTCGCGTGCAGACCGTTCTCGAAAGTATTGCCACGGGGCACCCGCCCACGCGTTGCCGGCAGACCGACATCGCGCGCTTCATGCAGCGGGTCGAGGGGGCGCCCGCGTCGCTCAAGAAGCGCCTGCCGGGCATCTATGACAAGACCGGCATCGACTACCGCTACTCGGCCGTCGAGGACTACGCCCGCGAGCCGGCGAACTTCACCTTTTACCCGAAGCACTGGGACGGTGACCCGCCCACCACTGCCGAGCGCAACCGCAAGTACCGCGAGGTGGCGCCCGGCCTGGCCGAGGAGGTCGCCGCCGAGGCGCTTTCCGAGGCCGAGGTGCCGCCCGACGAGGTCACGCACCTCGTCACCGTGAGCTGCACGGGTTTTTTCGCGCCGGGGCTCGACGTCGAACTGGTCAAGCGCCTCGATTTGCCGCCCACCACCCAGCGCACGCTGGTCGGCTTTATGGGTTGCTACGCGGCGTTCAACGCCATGCGCGCGGCCCACCGCATCTGCCAGTCGCAGCCGGGGGCGCGGGTGCTGGTGGTGTGCGTGGAGCTGTGCACGCTGCATTTCCAGATCAGCCAGACCATTCGCGCCGCTGCCGTCAACGCGCTCTTCTCCGACGGCGCGGCGGCGGCGGTGTTTTCTGCGAAAGAGGAGGCCGAGGCGCAGGGCCGGCTCGCCTACGCCGGGGGGCGCACCCTGCTGGACGACGACTCGGCGGAGGAAATGACGTGGGAAATCGGCGACACAGGCTTTCTGATGGGGCTCACTGCGCGCGTGCCGCGGGTTATCGCTGGTCACCTGCCCGGCTACGTCGAGGCGCTCCTGCCGGACGGCGCCGCCCGGGGCGACGTGGACTTCTGGGCCATCCATCCCGGGGGGCGCGCCATCGTAGAGCAGGCGCAGGAGGCACTCGACCTCGCCGACGACCAGGTCGCCGACAGCTTCGAAGTGCTGCGCCGGTGCGGCAACATGAGCTCGCCGACGGTGCTGTTCATCCTGAAGCGCTTCCTGGAACGCCACCGTGAGGCGCGGGCCGACGGCGCCGGCGGGTTTCGCCGCGGTGTGGCGATGGCCTTCGGCCCGGGGCTGACGCTCGAAGGCGCGCGGTTCGAACGCGTGTAGGTAGGGACGTTCGTACGTTTGCACGTGGGTACGTCTGTACGTTTCGTCCTCACACGTCTGCCCCTCCCATTTTTCGCACGTCTCACTCATGTTCATCACCTTCGAGGGCATCGACGGGAGCGGCAAGACCACGCAGGTGCGCCGACTGGCTGAGCGGCTGGAAGTGGAGGGCGCGCCGCCGCCGCTGGTGGTGCGTGACCCCGGCGGCACCGAGCTCTCGGAGCGTGTGCGCACGCTGCTGCTGGCAGACGACGACGCGCTCGACGTGACGCCGATGGCCGAGCTGTTGCTGTTCAGCGCCGCGCGCGCCCAGCTCGTGGAGGAGAAGATCCGCCCGGCGCTCGCGGAGGGCCGCCCCGTGCTGTGCGACCGCTTCTACGACTCGACGACCGCCTACCAGGGCGCCGGCCGCGTCCTCGCCGAGGACGCGAGCGCCCCCGCACACACCGATGAGGACGGGGATACGCCTCGTGACGAACCGTGGCTTGACCGCTTTCACTGCCGCGTCACCGGCGGTCTCGCACCGGACTGCACGTTCCTCCTGCGCCTCAGTCCCGAGGACGCCTTTCGCCGACGCGAAGAGGCGCAACGCCGGCAGAATGGCGACGACGGCAGCGGCCCCGATCGCATGGAGGCCGGTCCGGCGGCGTTCCACCAGCGCGTGGCCGAATCCTACGACGCGCTCGCTGCGCGCCACTCTGAGCGCTTTTGCGTGCTCGACGCCACCGCCCCGCCCGAAGCGCTCCACGAGCGAATCTGGCGTGAGGTCGCGTCCCTTCGCTCCGAATAATGCGGCCGCTTCAGCTTAGTGATGGAGAAAAAGCCCCGCCGGGCAGTCTTCGAGGAGCGGGGCCGTGTTGGAGCCGAACGTGAACCGATGCAGCCGCGAGACCGAGCGTGCCCCGGCCACGACGACGTCGCTGTCGGTGTCTTCGACGCATTCGGTGATGGCTTCGTGTGGGGCGGGGCCTTCCACGCTGGTCGTTTCGGAGGCGAAGCCGTGCGCCCGGAGGTACTCCTGCGCGCGCTTGAGCAGGCGCTCCGATGCGTTTGGCAAATCGTCGTGGACGTGAAGGAGCGTAACGTCAGCGTCGGTCCCGAAGGGGTGCAGTTGGGCGAAGGTGTGTAGCGTGCGTGCTGCCGAAGGGCCGCCGTCGAAGGCCACCACGAAGCGCTCGATGGGCGGCTCTCGGTTCTCGCGCACGATGAACGTGGGGGCGAGCGTGTCTCGCACGACGCGCGCGAGCGTCTTCGTTTGCTGGCCGGGCTGGCCGTAGAGGTAGTGCGGTGTTTCGCCCATCACCAGCAGGTCGTGGTAGGTCATCTCGTCGATGATGCGGCGTGAGGGCATCCCCTGCCGCACCCGCTTTTCGTAGGCGACGCCGGCGTCTTCGGCGACTTCCTCGAAGGTGCCCAAAAGCGCCCGGGCGCGCTCTTGTGCTTCAGAGGTCAGACTTTTCAGAAGAGAGGTCGTGTGATACACGCTACTGAGCGTTCCACCGCTCGATTCCGTTTCGACGTGCCTTGCTTCTACGATGACCAATCCTGTGACGACGGCGTCATGTCGCTGCGCGACGTCGATGGCGTGCCGGGTGGCGACGGGCGTGTCGGCGTCAGGGTCGAGGGCGACGAGGATGCGCTTGGTCATGAGTCAGACACCACGGAGAGGCAAAGGAGGAGCCGAAGGTCGCGAGAAAGAAAGATCGGCGTCCGAGGGCTTTTTTTCCACATGCCCTGTAAAAGTCTGGAAAGGGATTTTTGGAAATTGGGCTTGTTGTTATTGGGGATGTGGAAATGTGGAAAACGAAGTGCTCCACATCGCGCTGGAGGCATTGTGCAAAAAAGCCGCAGCTTTCCCCGAAGTTTTCCACACAAAGGAGGTCTACAAAAACGGGTGAGGCCGTCAGAAGCCCGAACGGTGAGCGGTTATCCACTTTTCCACAGGTTTCCACATTGGAAAGCATCGGGGCGCGCGACCCGTTTTCCACAGGGATCAACAATGTGGAAAGCGGGGGAAAACGTGTTTGCGACTATGACCGTTATCCACAGGTTTCCACACGCCCCCCTCCGAAAGGCGGGAGGGAGGAAGTTTTCCAGAGGTTTCCCTCAGGTTATCCACAGGTTGTCCACAACCACAGGAGGTTGTCCACAACGACAGTCCAATAAACATTTTAGGAAAGTTAATTTCATCCAAGCGAGCCGAATGGTACCGTTCTGAGGAAATAATGTCGCAATGGAAACCGTCCAGTCGTGCAGACTTGCGCCGACGCGATGAAGACGCTGCCCGCCATTCGTAATGCGCAACGTTAGCGGTCAGTCGTCAGCGTTTCGGCTGAAAAGACGGCCGGCCCGTGGCTGGCGTCTGGCGGTCTTTGGCGACTGCTTGCCGCTCGTCCCGCCGGCGTCGCCGCTGCTGCCGGCGGTCTTGCTGCCGGCGGCGGTGCACCTCGTCGTGCCACGCTTCGTTGAGAAGGTCGTAGTCGCGGCGCTCGGCGTCGGCGTCGCCGGTGCGCACGCAGTGAAAGCCGTAAGCTACCGGCGAGAGCGAGGCACGCGGCGCGCTGCCCACATTGAAGAGACGCGCGCGCCCCAGCCCGGCGCGGAAGCGGCCGTGGAGCTGACCCAGGATGCAGCTTTCTCCATCTTCGAGTGCCAGGGCGCCCGTGTCGAGGCGGCGGTGCCAGCCGGGGTCGGCGTCGTCGAGGTAGGCGGCCCCGCGTGCGGCGCGGCGGCGAGCATGCGCGGGTGTAATCTGCCGCGTGCGGCGACGGCGAAACCAGGCGACGACGGAAGAAAGGAGTGACGTCATGAGCGTTCGGGAAATGGACGGCAGAGAGTGGACCGCTTCCGGCGGCGGTCTTTTCAAACCGCTGTTCGCTGATAACAGTCCGCCGGGCTTCTTCGGGGCCCGCGCTTACCCTCAGGAGCGGGCGGAGATCCGACAGCGGTCCACCGTCCATCGCCCTCACGGCGCTGCCCGGCGCACGACGCCCTTGACGATGCGGGTAAGCTTCGGCCCGGCCTCGCCGGCGGCAGCGAGGGCCGCTTCTACGTCGATGGGTTCGAGGGCATCGGGGAGGCACTCGTCGGTGACGACCGAGATGGCCATGCAGCGCACGCCCATGTGTCGCGCCGCCAGGACCTCCGGCACCGTGCTCATCCCCACCACGTCGCCGCCGATCCGGCGCATGTAGCGATATTCGGCTTTCGTTTCCAGCATCGGCCCCACGACGGCCAGGTAGACGCCCTCGTGCAGC
Source organism: Bacteroidetes bacterium QS_8_68_15 (assembly GCA_003023245.1). Next base: position 8,763 of record PXTR01000037.1, read on the forward strand.
CGGATGCCCGCGTCGAGAGCCTCTTCTTTCGCATGGTCGCGCAGCTCCAGGTCGTACGGCTCGCTCATGTCGAGAAAGCGCGGGCCCCAGTCGTCCTCGTTGGGCCCGGTGAGTGGATTGGCGCCTTGCAGATTGATGTGGTCGGTGATGAGCACGAGGTCGCCGCGGTCGTGGTGCGGGTCCATCCCGCCGGCGGCGTTGGAGATCAAGAGCGTCTCGACGCCGAGGGTCGCCAGGACGCGCACCGGGAAGGCCACCTCCTTCGGCGAGTAGCCCTCGTAGAGGTGAAAGCGCCCCTGCATCGCCGCGACGGGCGCGCCCTCCAGTCCGCCGAAGAGGAGCTGCCCTTCGTGCGAATCGACCGTCGTGGCGGGAAAGCCCGGCAGATCCTCGTAGGCAAGCGCTGTGTCTGTGTCCAGCTCATCCGCCAGCGCACCCAGCCCCGTGCCCAGGATGAGGCCGGTCGCGGGCGTGGCGTCTATCTGTCGGCGAATGGCGTCGGCGGCGGCGTCGACGCGTTCGCGGTAGGAGCCGGCGGCGTCGGGCGTCTCGTCTGGCATGTTCGGTCTTCGGTGGTCTTGGATTCTTTGGTCTTGGATTTTCGTCGTCGATTCCGCAAGAGCAGCATTCCAGCCCTACAACACCTCGCCGCTATTCCTCGTCGATCGCGCCGCCGCAGCCGGAGCCGGCGCCGGCGGTGCAGCCGTAGCAGTGCCGGTGCGTGCGGATGGCGTGCTCCTGCCACGCCTGAAGGTCGAACTCGCTGACGTGGGGGGCGTCGTTTCCATCCCACTGCATGTCGAAATCGAGCTGCTGGTTGAAGTCGCAGTCGTAGAGCGAGCCGTCCCACGACACCGAGAGCGTGTTGCGGCACATCAGTCCCGCGATGGTGGACGGGTTGAAGGCGTTGACGAGACGCTGGAGGTACGCCTCGACCTGTCCGTTCTCCATGAGCCATTCCAGAAAGCGCGACATCGGCATGTTGTTGAGCGCCAAGAGGTCGTCGAAGGTGACGCCGTGGTTGCGCGCGAGGGCCTCTTTCCACTCCCGCTCCAGCGAGTCCTGGTCACCGGCGAGGTACGCCCCCGTCGGGTTCGTTACCAGGGTAAGCTTGCGCTCGGGGTCGCCCTTGCCGTAGCCGGCGTCGTTGAGCATCTTGAGCGCGCGGATCGACTGTTCGTAGGTGCCTTCCCCACGCTGGGCGTCGGTGTTGAGCTGACGGTAGTGCGGGAGCGAGCAGACGACCTCCACGCCGCGCTCGGCCGATGACGTGGAGGTCGCGCTCCACGGCGCACTGCTCGACGAGGTACTCGAAGTGCGGGTTCAGCTCAGGCGCACCGCCGGTGAGATCGACGGTATGCGCGCCGCTCTCGTCGATGGCGTCGAGGCACTGCTCGACGGTCTGGCGGTCCATGTTTTCCTCGGTGCGGTCCGGACCACTGTCGACGTGGCAGTGCTTGCACGTCATGTTGCAGAGCTTGCCGACGTTGATCTGGACGATCTCCAGCTCGGCGGGGGTGAAGGCGTCCCGGCCGGCGTCGGCGAGGTCCTTGCGAAAGTGGCCCGTCCCGGTCGGGCCGGCACCCTCGACGTCGGCCGTGTCGAGCACGTCGAACTGCTTCGGCGGGGCGGTCAGCGGGGCGCGGCGGCCCTTCATGCTGGTGGTCGCGCGCGGGCCGTCCGGCGGTTCGGTCATCGCCGCGGCCGCTCCGTCGCCGCCGGGGTCGACGGTGCCGAGTTCGATGAAGCCGGCGTCGTCAGGGGTCGCGGCGTCGTCGAGGGGCATGGCGGGAAGCTTCTGATTACTGCCGAGAAGGAAGCGGGAGGCGAGCGGTCGTCGCTTCTGCAAAAGGGAAGACCGCCGTCTGCGGTCCTCGGTCCCCCGTCCTCGCCCCGTCCTACATCATTTTTTCCTTGACCTGTTCCATCATCTGCACGCCGTGGACCAGTGAGGCGCCGCCGCGAATGGCGGTGGCCACGTGCACCGCCTCGGTCATCTGCTCCAGGTCGGCCCCCTTTTCGAGGCTGGCATCGGTGTAGGCGTCGATGCAGTAGGGACACTGCACCACATGCGAGACCGCCAGCGCGATGAGCGCCTTCTCGCGGGCCGTCAGCGCCCCGTCCTCGAAGACCTCGCCGTAGTACGCGAAAAACTTCTCCCCCAGCTCGGGGCTGCCGTCGGTGATGTCTTCGAATTGCTCGAGATGCTCGGGGTCGTAGTAGGCGTCGTCGGGCATGGCCGTCGGGTTGAGTGAAGGAGGAGGCGGACACGGAACCGTAAGATAGCGACGGCGCGCCCGCCTGTCCAGATCAATCGGTGGTCATTTCGTGCTCGATTGTGTGATCAATTTCTAAACGACCCCCTTCTTTTCTGGAAAATGAGTTCCCGCTCGACTGTAGGACGCTCGCTCGCAGCCCAATGGAAAAGCCGCGCCGCCGACCTATCGGTCTGCAGCGCGGCTTTTTTGCCAAGGCGTCTTCTAAACGATGGGCTACGGTATGGCTCGCTCAGGCTCGCTGTCGCCTCTGTTGGCATGCCTGCGTAAGGCGCGCCGGTATCCTTCAAGGAGCCCAACGACACCCGCAATGGCCGCCCCAACGAAAGCACGTTCGAAATCGGGAGTGCCTTCAAGATGGGACAGGACAGTGAAGAGCGTGAACACGGCGCAGGCCGCACAGCTCCCCGTCCTAAGGGTCGGAACGAGGAGGGGGTGCTTCTTTAGCACAGTGTCTTCCTTGCCAAGTTCGTCGAGCGCGGACTGGCTCAGCGTGGAAAGTTGGTCCTTGAGTTGGGCTACGGGTGGATTGCCTTTCACTAAACCCGCAATTTCTCTAATGTACTGCACTTGCTCCAACGTCAACTCGGCGAGCACTGAGTCAGGTAGAGCAGCTACTGCACGAGGTGAAGGGTGGTCCACTCCGACCGCCGGGAAGCCCCTCGACGGTTTGCTGAGAACAGAGGCCCCGGACGCGCCGGGGTCCCTACGCTCATCACGTCGGCGGTGGACCGCGGGAGACGCACAGCGCCCCCCGGCGGCGGGGAGTCGTTCGAGGCCCTGGGATGAAGCGCGTTCCGGGATGGAGAGATGGGCAGGCCCCGAGTTCCTTACGCCTCACTCCCTCGGAGCCGATACGTCCCGTATCCCAGTCCCGCTGCGACGAGCCATCCAATCCCACCGATGGGGGTACGGCTCGGGTTGCCAGGTGTGGAGGGACCG
>PXTR01000037.1:12019-13940 GCA_003023245.1 Bacteroidetes bacterium QS_8_68_15
GGGCAGAGCCCCCACGTTGCGCAGGGCTTTGTGAGGAACCGGATGAGGGGGCGGTATGCGATGGAGTCGAGCCGATCCCCGATTGTGCTTGTCCCTGGTTCGGCGCCCCGAGACAAAGGGCAACCGTGACCAACATGCTGACAACGACGGAATGGGAGAGCGTAGACGTGAAGAACAGCATTGGAAGAGAAAAGCGGTGTGAGAAGAAGGATTTGAAGACCAAATTACCAGATTGCGACTGCACGACCGGAACGAGGGCTACCGGATCACGGTGACCTGCTTCGTCGTGGTGAAATCCTCCCCGTCGATCTGCACGAAGTACACGCCCGACGAGAGTGAGCTCACGTCCAGTCGGAGGGACGTCGTCTCCTCCCCGGGGAGCGTGCCGCGATGCACCGTGGCAACTTGCTGCCCGATCACATTGTAGAGGGCCACCTGCACGTCCTGAGAGCGGTGGACGGCAATGTCAAGGGTCGCGTCGCCCTGCACGGGATTGGGCGACGGCTCGGAGACCGCGTACCGGTCTTCGACGTGCGCGTCGGAGGCCGCCGGGTCGACCGGGGTGCCGGAAGCATTCACCCGCACCTTGAACCGGGGGGTCGAGTTCGCCGGGGACTGCGTCTTGCTCTCGGGAGCGTCTGCCAGGGGCAGGGCCTCCGGACGGTGCGGACGAGGGGTGGAGGTCCCCTGCGTCCGGGAGACGTCGCCGCCCAGGCGGGCCGGGTGCCTTTGAGCCATCGCCTGCTTTTCCGGAGCGTCGATCTTAAACGTGTACCCCGACGCGTCCGATCGGGTGAGCGCCGTCTCCTCGTCGTCGTCGGGGTCGGCGGTCCCCTTCGTGTCGATCAGGGTGAGGCTCCAGTCCGAGGGCACCTCATACCACTGGGTGGCCCGCAGGCGGGCGGTCCCCTCAATCGAGCCGGCCGTCTGCATCTTGAAGGGCACCTCGAGCGGCGAATCCGCGTCCATCGGCCGGCTCTCCTGGGCCTTTATGGCCGTGTCGCCCGCGGCGGTCGGGCCGACCGGGCCAATCGTGGCGTAGGGGTAGGTCAGCGGCGTGAGCTTCGAGGCGTCGAAGCCGTCGGCCTCCGGCGTGGCGTCGGGGTGAAAGTAGAGCGAGGCGGCCTCGTCGCGGGCCACCTGCGTGCCGTCGCTGTTTTCGACGGTGAGCTTAAATCCGATGCGGGTGGGCTCCTGCCCCTGTTCCGCCGCCCTCGTGTCGCCCACAATGTCGCGCTCGGTGGTGTCAGTCGCCGTTTGGCCTCCGCTCTTGAAGGTAAGCTGGGTGTCGTCGGATCCGCTTGCACGCTGCACAAAAAACGCCTGCCAGGCCGACACGACGCTCCCGTCGGTTTTGTCCTCGACGTCGTCGATCATTTCGTCCGCGTTCGTCGTCACGTCGAAGCTGACGTAGCTTCCCTCGGTGGCCCCGCTCTCCCCCCTGCTGTCGCCCCCATCCCAGATCTGCACCGTCGACGAGAACTCGCTGGACCCGTCGAGCCCGTTGTCCGATCCGTCTTCCAGGCTCTTCAGATTAAAGGCCTGGTTGTAAGGGTTGGCCAGCAGGTGAAAATCGGCGTCGGTGTCGAGGCCGCTTACCGTCACGTTCCCCGACGGCTCCGTGCCCGCGTCGTCGTCGGCGTAGAGGGTCAGCTTGGGACTGAGAGGATCGGCGTCGGCCGTCCCCTTGTCGTCGAACAAGAAGAGCAGGTACCCGCGCCCGTTCGTGAGGGATTCCCCTCCGCTCGACACGGCAACCCAGTCACCCTGCGAGTCGTCCCACTCGTAGAACATGTCGTCCCCGGTCTCGAGGTTGAACTCGATGACCGACCCTTTGGCGTCGACGGGGGACTTCAGATCTTCGGCGGCGGCGTCTTTCACTGGAGGGCCGATCATGCGCCAGCCGGCGTCCCCGCCGAGG
>PXTR01000038.1:0-8858 GCA_003023245.1 Bacteroidetes bacterium QS_8_68_15
CCGACCGCGCGGTCGACCTGCTGCTGTCCGATACCGAAGAGGACGCGCGCCCCTTCGCCGAGACGCTCGACGAGATCAACACGCGCCGCCGCACCCTCGACCGCGACATCGAGCAGGAGGCCGCTCGCCGCGCGGAGCGCCGGATCAACGCGCGCTCCCCGCACGCGCTCGTCCTGGCCGACGAAGACTGGCATCAGGGGGTCGTTGGCATCGTCGCCAGCAGCATCGTGGAGCGCTTTTACCGGCCTACAGTGCTGGTCACCACCGCGGGCGACGAGGCCGGCGAGCTGCTCAAAGGCTCGGCCCGCTCGATCAGCGGGGTGAACGTGTACGACGCAATCGCCGGCTGCTCGGAGCTGATCGAGCAGTTCGGCGGGCACGACCACGCCGCCGGCCTCACGCTGCGCCGCGCGAACCTCGACGCCTTCCGCGAATGCTTCGACGAGGCCGTCGGCGCGCAGGTGGATGGGTCCCCAGAGCTGCTGCGCCCCGTCCACAAAGTCGATGCTCCGCTTGCGCTCGACGAGATCGGCGCGCTCAACGATCGCTTCTGGGCGGTGCTGCGGCAGTTCGCTCCCCACGGGCCCGCCAACGCCCGCCCCGTCTTTCACGCCCGCGACCTGGCGCTGGCGCAGTCCCCCCGCCGCGTCGGCTCCGACGGCAAGCACCTCAAGTTCACCGTTCGGCCCGGCGACGGGCAGGCCGGCGGCGACGCGACGATGGACGCCATCGCCTTCGGCATGGGCGAGAAGTACGACGAGCTCCAGCAAAGCCGGCGCGACGGGCAGCCGCTGGAGCTGCTCTTTTCGGTAGAGGAGAACACCTGGCGCGGGCGCACGTCTCTTCAACTCAAGGTGCGCGACGTACGTCTTCAGAATGAGGGTGAGACGGAGTGAAAGGACGAAGGAGCGATCGCTCCGCGTCTCTTCCCCCTTCTTCTCCCCCTCAACCCCTCCCACCGTCTCTCCTTTTTCCCATGCGCTTTTTTCCCGCCGTCGCCCTGCTCGCCGCCCTCTTGGCGCTCGCCGCCTGCGCAGACGACCCGCTTCCGCCGCCGCTGGCGGTCTACGAAGACGGCCGCGCCGAAGTGCTGGGCCGCACCGACAGCGGGCGCGCCCTCCGCATCGAGCACGAACCGCTCGACAGCGTGATGACCGAGCCGATGGTCATGGAGCTGGGCCTGGCCGACCCGGACGCCGCTCCGGCGCTTTCCGAAGGCGACAAGATTCGGTTCGACCTGGTACTCGAAGAGGAAACCTACCGCCTCGCCGACGTCGAACCCCTTCCCGCTTCCACGCAGCTTACCCTCTCCACCGACACGACGAGCGAAGGGCAGTAGTCGTTGGTCGTTGGTCGTTGGTCGTTGGTCGTTGGTCGTTGAAAAATCGGGCGTCGCGCTTGACTTTTACAATGTCAAGTTTGCGCGCCGTTTTTTTCCCGCACTCCCGCACTCCCGCACTCCCGCACTCCCGCACTCCCGCACTCCCGCACTCCCGCACTCCCGCCCCCCAAATGACTACCGCCATCGGCCTTATCGACACCGAACGCGACCGCGTCAACGACGTGGCCGAAGCGCTCGTCAGCCTCGACGGCGTCAGCGAAGTGCACTCCGTAGCCGGGCGCTACGACCTGGTCGCGATCCTGCGCGTGGCCGAAAGCGACGACCTGGCCGCCCTCGTCACCGAGCACGTGCGCCACATCGACGGCATCACGCACTCTGAGACGCTGATCGGCTTCCGCGTGCACTCGAGCCACGACCTGGAGCGCCTCTTTTCGGTAGGGATGGAGGATTGACGTCCGCTCGTTTCCAGCGCATCTACTTCGCAAACGCATCGCTCGAAGCCCGCACCATGCCTGACTTCACCGAGCGCGTCGTCGCCGTCACCGGAGCCGCCGGACGCCTCGGGCGCCGCCTGACCCGCTCCCTGGCTCAACACGGCGCCATCGTCGCCGCCGTCGACCGCCCCGACGCGCTCGACGACGCGGACCGCCCCGACGCGGCGCGCGCCCATCCCTTCGACGCCGCCGACGAGGAGGCCGTCCGCGACGGCTTCGCGCAGATCCGCAGCGCGCACGGGCGGCTCGACGCGCTGGTGCACACGGTGGGCACGTGGGCCGGCGCACCGCTGCTGGACACCTCGCAGGAGGAGTTCGAGCGCCTGCTGCGGCTGAACCTGACCTCGGCGTTTCTGTGCTTCCGCGAAGCCGCGCGCCAGATGCAACGAGGCGGCGACGACGCCGGGGCACCCAAGGAGAATCAGGGGCCGGCCAAGCGCCTTGTCGGCATCGCCAGCGGGCAGGGCGCCGACTTCGGCGCGGCGCGGCAGTACGGCTACTCCACCTCAAAGGCCGGCGTGGTGCGCCTCGTGGAGGCCGCCTCGCGCGAACTGAAAGGCACCGGCATCACGACCAGCGCCGTCGCGCCGTCTACCATTCTCTTCGACGAACACCCCGACCGGGAAGGCGTTCCCGCCGAGCGCCTCGTCGCGCTGATCGAACACGTTCTCTCTCCCGCCGGCGACGCGCTCAACGGCGCTGTGCTGCGCGCCTACGGCTCGGCGCGCTGACAGCGGGGGCGACCCTGCTGCCCGCGACCTACGAAAGAAAGCGGAAGGCGGCCAGAATGGCAGCCTCCAGCCCGGCCTGCGCAATCCGCAGCAGCGTAGATCTTGCGCGTGACGCGCGTTTCCAGAAGCTCCAGGTCGTCTTTCGTGGCGAGACGGTCTTCGGACCAGCCGGCCAGCGTGTCGGCGAGGTCCTCGGCTGCTCCTCGGCAATATGGCCGCGCGCGGCAAGGCGTTCTTGGCTGCAACCGTTGTGAGTCGGCGCCGACCGTCAATCACAGAAAGCGGGATTGCGAACCAAGGGACGGCCGTCCGCCGTCCTTCGTCCAAGCTCAAATCTTCAGTTTGAAGCTGCATTAGCAAGCCGTTTCTTCTGCCTCGGCAGAGGGCGCGGCGCCGTCTTCGGAAGCGAGGGTTCCATTCTCCTCCGCGCCGGAACGGTCGGTCGGCTCACACTCCTCGATGCCGGCGCGCCCGTCGTGCCAGCGCGCTTCGATGCAGAGGCCGCGCTCGTCGAGCAGGTCGCAGTACGTCTCGAGCGGGACGACGTTTTCGGGGGCTTCGGCCCCGCCGCCGGTGAGCTCGCCTCGGGTGAGGAGGACGGCGACGGCAGCGGCAGGCACGGCCGTGCAGCGCGCCATGGCTGTGCGCCGGCGCTCCGCGTCGTAGTGTTCGACCATCTCGTAGGTGAGCGTGCGGGTCCGGCCGTCTTTTTGCCCCTGCACGAGCACGCGCAGCAAGACGGCGTCTTCGTAATCGTCCCCGCCGAGGCGCTGGCGCATCCGGCGCACCAGCACGTCGCGGTAGGTCAGGTGCGTGCGCACGTCGATCGAGCGGTCTTCCCCGAAGCCCAGCCCCAGGAGGAAGCGCATCTGGTGGGCGTGGCCGGGCCAGCGGATCGTCTTGTGGTCGAGCGTGTCGAGCCGGCCCTGGAGCGCCTCGGTGAGCGTCGAAAGGCCGCCCTGCGTGCAAAACGCCTCCATCGTCCCGAAGGGGGCGTCGAAGCAGATACGCTCCTCGCGGCTGAGCGGGTCGGCATCCGCGATGCGCCCCTCCTCGATGAGCTGCACCGGATTGGTGTAGTCGTCGATAACTTTATTCGCCGACCACGAGACGCGGAAGCGAAACGGCTCTTGCGGGTGCAGCGGCACGTCGCCGACGCGCAGGTGCGCGGTGTCGGGGTCGTCGAACTGCTCGACGGCCCGCAGGCAGAGCACGTTGACCAGGCCGGGAGCCAGCCCGCAACCGGGGATGATCCAGCGCGACTTTTTGCGCGCCTGCTCCCCGAGGGCCAGCTCCTCTTCGATGGCCGCATCTTGGCCGCCGAGGTCGCAGAAGTGGCTGTCCATGTTCAGGGCCACCTCCGCCAGATCGGGATTGACTGACGGCGGCAGGCAGCTCACGATGCACTCGCTGCCTTCCAGGATGGGTTCGACCATGCCCAGGTCGCGCGCGTCGAGCTGGAAGGTGCGCAGCGGGCCGCCGGCGACGCGCTCCTGCAAGCGCTGAAGCGTGCGCGCGTGCCGGTCGCACACCTGTACCTGCGAAACCGAGTCGTGCGCGAGCAGCTCTTCGGCCACGGCCGCCCCGATGGCTCCGGCCCCCAGTACGGTTACTTTCATGGTTTTGGTCTTCGGTTTTTGGTTTTCGTTCATCAAAGGCCCAAGCCCCAAGACCGAAGGCCTACACGCTGCCGCGGCCTTCGAGCGCGCGGGCGAGGGTGGCCTCGTCGGCGTACTCCAGGTCGCCCCCGATGGGCAGGCCCCGCGCGATGCGGGTGACGCTCACGCCCAGCGGCTCGATCAGCTGAGACAGGTAGTAAGCCGTCGTGTCGCCCTCGACGTTGGGGTTGACGGCCAGAATGATTTCCCGAACGGCCTCCTGCTCCGCTGCGCTTTCGCCGGGGTTCTCGCCGGCAGCCGCTTCGCCGGCAGCCGCGGCCGCCGGCTTGCCGTCGTCGTAGCCAGCGGGGACGGCTTCCTCGACGGCCCCGTCCCCCGCGGCGCCCTCTTCAACCCCCTCGTCGAGCTCCTCTTCCGACGATTCGACGCGGCGGACCAGCTCGCGGATGTGCAAGTCGTCGGGGCCGACGCCGTCGAGCGGCGAGATGGCCCCGCCCAGGACGTGGTACCCCCCCCGGAACTCCCCGGTGCCCTCGATGGCCTGCACGTCGCTGGGCTCCTCGACGACGCAGATCAGCGAATGGTCGCGCCGGTCCGAGCGGCAGATCGCGCAGGGGTCCTGGTCGGCCACGTTGCAGCAGACCGAGCAGCGCTGCACTTCGTCTTTGACGCCGATGAGCGCGTCGGCGAGCGCTTCGACGTCTTCGCGCGGCATCTTGAGGATGTAGGCCGCCAGGCGACGCGCGGTCTTGCGCCCCACCGACGGGAGCTGCGCGAACTGCTCGACGAGCGTCTCGACCGACTCGGAGGTGTACTGCATCGTTAGCGGTCAGCTTTCAGCAGTCAGCGGCTTTGCAAGAACCGTCGCGCGAAGAACTCCAAACATGAACGCTGAGGGGAGCACATCATGTCATCTTGCCTCCAGCCTGTCAGATAAAGAGGCTGACAGCTGAAGGCCGACGGCTGACAGATCACATTCCCAAGTTGCTCAGGTCCATGCCGGGCGGCAGCATCGAGCCGGCGGCGCTCTGCATCTCGCGCTGCGCCATCTCGCCGGCCTCTTCGAGCGCCTTGTTGACGCCCGCCACGACGAGGTCCTCGAGCAATTCCAGGTCGTCGGGGTCGACCGCGTCGGGTTCGATCTCGATGGCGGTGAGCTGCTGTGCGCCGTTGGCGGTGACTTTCACCATGCCGCCGCCGGCCTCGGCGGTGACGCTCTTTTCGGCGAGCTGCTCCTGCATGTCGGACATGCGGTTTTGCATCTCCATCATTTTGCCGAACATGTCGCTCATGTTCATGTCGCCGGGACCTTGCCCGCCGCTGCTTCCGCCTTGTCCGCCTTGTCCTCCGGAACCTTGTGCCATGGGAAAATCGGGGCGTATGGAAAGGGAAAAAGAGCCGTTCGCCTTGCTGTCTTTTGCGAACGACGCCCCCGCCCGGAAGGTTCGCCGTGCGGATTGAAGGTTCAACGTCGAAGGTTCAACGTCGAAGGTTCAACGTCGAAGGTCGCTCTCCAAGAAAAGAGACTTCCAACCTTCTGCCCCGACCGAAGGGAGGCAGTGCCCCTGGGGTGAACTTTCCCCCTTCCACCAGCCCTCACCACGCCATTTCGCCGCCGAATTCGTCGAAGATGGCCTGCACGACGGGGTGCTCCTCGCGCAGGCGTTGCATGAGCGCGTGCGGGTCGGGGGGGGCGTCGTCGGAGGGGGCGTCGCCGTCGTCGTCGGCCTCCTCGATGCGCAGTTGCAGCGTCGAGGGGACGACGGTGTCGTCGGGCAGGTGCTTCTCCACGCGGTCGAGCAAGAAGGCCTCCTGGTCCATCAGCGAGCGGCGGGTGAACTGGTTGGGCACGGCGACGGTCAGCGCGCCGGCGGCGACGCTCACGGGCGTGGCATCGCGCAGGCAGGTCGCCACGTCGATGCGGTCGCCGCGCACCTCTTGCACGAGCGTGTCCCAGCGCCCGCGCAGCTGCTCGACGGGCGGCGGGCCATCCGCCGTCGCGGTGCCTCCGTCGCCCGGTTGCTCGGCGAGCGCGGCCGCCGGGGTGTCCGCGTCGTCGTCGGGAGAGGGGCTGCTGTCTCCGTCGCCGGAGGGCGGCGGCCCGTCCGTGTCGGCGAGCGCCGGCGTGCCGAAGAGGTCGTCGTAGGCGGGCGGGGCGCTCGTGTCTTCCTCGTCGGCGTCGGCCGCTTGCGCTCCGGGCGGTGCTCCTTCCGAAGATGCTTCTTCGGGCGGAGCCGCCGTACCGGGGGACGCGTCCGGTTCCGGCGGCGCGTCGGACCTCGCGTCGTCCGCCGCATTCTTTTCGCCTGCCGCGTTCCCGTCGTCGTGGGGCGTGCGCGCTTCGTTCGGTTCCGAGGCCTCGTCATCGCCTGACGCTTCACCATCTGAAGCTTCGGGCCGGTCTGCCGTTTCGTCGTTCGTTTCCGGCGGCGCGTCGCTGGAGGAGGCTCCGGCGGGCGGGTCGGAAGGCAGGTCCGCGAGCGGGCCGTCGCCCTGGGCCATCTGCTCGAGACGGCGCAGGCGGGAGAGCGCCTCCTGGAGGTCCGCCGCGCGCGGGAGGGCCGCCATTTTCAAAAGGGCCATTTCCAGGCGCAGGCGCGGCTCGGCGCTCCGGCGGACCTCGTCTTCGACCTCGCCGGCGAGCATCAGCAGGCGCAAGAGGTCGTCTTCGCTAAAGTGCCGGGCCGTCTGCGCGTAGCGCTCGCGCATCTCGTCGGTCGCCTCGATCAGCGACGCATCCTCCATCGTGCAGGCGACCATCAGGTTGCGCAGGTGCTCGCTGAGGCCCGCCAGGAACTCCTGAAGGTCGTAACCGCGCCCCACGAGGCTCTCGACGAGGCGCAGCATCCCGGCGCTCTCCCCGTTGCGCACGTGCTCGGTGGTCTGAAAATAGAGGTCCACGTCCACCACGCCGAGCGCCTTCGACAGTTCGTCGTAGCGCAGCGTGTCGCCACAGAGCGAGACGGCCTGGTCGAAGGCCGAAAGCGCGTCGCGCAACGCCCCGTCGCCCTTGCGCGCCAAGAGCATCAGCGAGCCTTCGTCTGCGTCGATGCCTTCCTCGCGGCAGACGCCGCGCAGGTACTCGGCGATGCGTCCGGCCCGGATGCGCCGGAAGTCGAACCGCTGGCACCGCGAGCGGATCGTCGGCAGCACTTTGTGCGGCTCGGTGGTGGCGAAGATGAAGAGCACGTGCGAGGGCGGCTCTTCGAGCGTCTTGAGCAGGGCGTTGAACGCCTGCTTGGAGAGCATGTGCACCTCGTCGACGATGTAGACTTTCTTCTTTGCGCCCTGCGGCGGGACGCGCACCGTCTCGCGCAGCTCGCGGATGTCGTCGACTTTGTTGTTGGAGGCGGCGTCGAGCTCGAAGATGCCGAGGCTGCGGCCCGCCTCGAAGGAGCGGCACGACTCGCACTCGCGGCACGGCTCGGCCTCGTCTTCGCGCTCGGCGGGCGGCGTGGTGCAGTTGATGGCCTTCGCCAGGATGCGCGCGGTGGTCGTTTTGCCCACGCCGCGCGGCCCGCTGAAGAGGTAGGCGTGCGCCAGGCGCCCGGTGCGGAGGGCGTTTTTGAGCGTGTCGGTGACGTGCTCCTGCGCGGCGACTTCGCGGAAGAGGGCCGGGCGGTACTTGCGCGCGGCGACGAGGTAGCGCGCCTCGCTGCCGGAGTTGTCGGAAGCGGCGGTGTCGTCTTTTTCGGGCATGGGGGCGCGGGAGCGTGGGGGCGCGGGACCTTCAAGGTAGCGTTCGCGCCCGGCCCTGCGCAACGGCGGACGGGCCGGCCTCATCACACGCTTCGATCTGGAGAGGGCGGCGTCGAAGGGGGACGCAGCGGTGCATGAAGCGCACGCCCGTGAGCCCGTCGCTGAAGAGGATGTACGCCGCCGCCGCCAGTGCGCCGCTCGCTTCCCCCAACGCCCCGGGCAGAAGCAGGTCGAAAACGAGATACGGCCCCGCTGCGACGAGCCCGTCGAGCAGGCGCGCCACGAAGCTTCGACGGTGGACGACGGGCGACGGACGACTCTATGCCGCTCCGTCGTCGGCCGTCTATCGTCCATCGTCTTTTTCAGCCTACAAGTCACGTCCCCGGCTCGCTCGGCTCCGGGGTGGTGCCGGGTTCCGGCTCCGAGGGGTCCGGCGTAGACGGCTCGGGCTGCGACGGATCGGGCGTCGTAGGCTCGCGCGGGGTCGGCTGCGCGGGAGAGCGTTGCGGCTCGGAGGGCACCTCGCGCTGCGGGCGCGACGGGGCGGGCTGAGGGCGTTGCGGTTGCTGAGGCATGGGGAGTGCGGAGGGGTGGGAGTGTGGGGGGTTTCGTGTGCGCGTCGGTATTGCGCGCATCGGAAAGGGCATTCTAAAAGGGCACTTCCTCGGAAGGGTTCGCGGCGGATGCGGGGGCTGTGGCGTTCTTCTCGGCGTCGGTGTCGTCGGTCCCGGCGGGCGCGGTCGCCGGTTCGGAGGGCACCGTCGATTCGGAGGCTTCATCTGCTGTGGATTCGGGCGGGTCGAAGCAGCGGCGGCAGCGCGGCTCGTAGGCGTCGCCCGCGCCGACGAGGACGCGGCCGTCGCCTTCAGTGATGCGCTGCGAGTGGTTGGCCGGCGCGCCGCACTGAACGCAGATGGCGTGCAGCTTGGTGACGTACTCCGCCACGGCCATCAGCTGCGGGATCGGCTCGAAG
>PXTR01000038.1:8891-17278 GCA_003023245.1 Bacteroidetes bacterium QS_8_68_15
CGCGGGCCAGCTCGCGGGCCACCTCCACCAGGCCGGGGCCGAAGAACTGCGCTTCGTCGACGCCCACCACGTCGGCCCCGCCGTCGGCCATGAGCAAGATCTGCGCGGCAGCGTCGACGGGCGTGGAGGGGCGCGCCGTTTCGTCGTGGGAGACGACCTCGTCGCGGCGGTAGCGCACGTCGAGGGCGGGCTTAAATATCTCGACGGTCTGCTCGGCGATCTCTGCGCGCCGCAGCCGCCGGATCAGCTCCTCGGTCTTGCCGCTGAACATCGAGCCGCAGACGACTTCGATCCAGCCGGTGGTTTCGCGGTCGCCGACGACGAGCGGTTCCATCGGTCGGTTGAAGGGGGAACGTTGAAGGTGGTTCTCTCGGCAACCGTGCAGCGTGGGTGCGGTAGGTGTGTTTAACCTACAATCGCCCATCGCCAATCGAAAACCGACAATCGAAAATCGACAATCAGATGTCGCCGAGGGCGTCGGTCGGGGCCCAGCCTTCATCGCCGCGCGAGGAGCGCACGCGCGCCCACCCGCCGCCGCCGCCGCCCTCGTCGCTGCGCTCGGTGAGGCGCAGGACGGTGCCCTCGGGCACGGCGGCGGCAGAGTCGGCGCGGGCGTCGGGGGCGGCGTGCAGCGTGAGCGGGCCGCGCAGGGCCACGGTGCGTCCGCTGCCGGCGGGGGGCGGCGCGGCGAGCCAGATTCCGAGCCCCGCCGTGAGCAGACCCGCCGCGAGCAGCGCCGCCGGTCCAGCGCCGGGGCGGAGCCGCTGCTGCTGCCGCTCGGGGGCGGCGCGGCGGCCCGCCCACCACGCCAGCGCGCCCAGGTGCGCCAGCAGCCCGAGGACGACGTAGCCGAACGGGGGGAACCACGCCGTCAGCGTCTCGCGCGCAGTGGCCTGAACGGACGGCGGCGCAGGCGGCGGCGCCTCGGTGCGGCTGCGCACGACGCCGAGGTTGTGCTGGAGACGCTCGCTCTCGGAGGCCGCCTCCGGCAGCAGGCGGCGCGCCTTTTCGTAGTAGCGAACGGCCTGGCCCGTGTGCCCCCGGCGAGCGTGCGCGCCGGCGACGTTGTAGTAGAGCGCCCCGCCGGCCCATCCGCTTTCGAGCACGGTTTCGTACTGTCGGAGGGCGCCGGCGTAGTCGCCTTCGGCGTACCGGCGATTGCCCGTTTCGAAGGCGCTTCGCACCCCGGACGGCTGCGCGAGGACGCCCGGCGCGGCGGCGGCGAGTACGCTCCCCATCGCCACACTCCACGCAACGAGAACGAGTGGGCGCATGAGGAGTGATGCGTATTGCGTGATGCGTGATGACAGTAGGCCAAACCGCTCGCGCTCCGATGATACCAGCGATGCCATTCAGAAAGCCTCGACGCGCGAAGATTCTTTCAGTGCACGTAGAGAGCAGCCTCACGCATCACGTTTCACGCATCACGCGAAAGGGCCTCGTCGAGAGCGGCGACGACGCGATGGGCGCGACCGGAGGCCGTTTCGAGCGCCCGGCGGTCCGGCGGTGTGGGGGCGAAGCGGGCACGTTCGCACTCGTCGAGCAAGTCGAAGAGGGCCTGCTGCGTTTCGGCGTCCACGCCGGCGTGGGTAAGCGCGGCGCGCAGGCGGCGGCGCGCGGGATTTTTCGAGAGGTCCTCCAGTCGCTGGTCAAGGAAAGCGCGCAGGGCGCGTTCGGTTTCTTCGTAGAAGCGGCGCGGGCGCTTTTTCTTCACGTGGCGGCGCGCCTTGCGGAGACGCCTGCGCGCGGCGACGGGGTGCTCATGCGTCGAGGTCCCGGCGGTGCGCACTCGGCGGCGACGCCACGCCAGCAGTCCCGCCGCCAGCAGCGCCGGCAGGCCGAAGGCCGCGCCCAGCAGCCAGCCGTTTCGCCAGAAGGGAGCCGTTTCTTCCGTGCGCGTCCACGTGACCGCCCCGGTAAGCGGCCCGGCCAGGTCGCCCGGCGGCAGCGCCTCGCCCCCACCGGAGGAGGCGACGGACGCCCCGCCGCCGCCGTTGCCCCCGCCGCGAGCGCGAATCGTAAGGGGGCGGGTGCGGAGCGTCCGGTAGCGCCCGGCGTCGGGGGCGAAGTAGGAAAACGTGAGCGGCGGGAGCCGGTACGTGCCGCGCTTCTGCGGGACGACCGTGTACGTGAAGGTCTTCGTGCCGCGCACGCGCTCGCCGCTACGGTCGATGGAGAGGCGCGTGTCGGGGGCGTAGGTTTCGAGCGCGTCTCCACCGCCGGACGACGGCCCCCGGAGCGCGGGCGCTTCGAGGGTGGCGAGGTTGCCGTAGCCGGAGACTTCCAGTTCGATGTCCACCGCCTCGCCCACCTTCGTGCGTCCCTGCGGAGCGCTCAGGTCGGTGCGGAAGGTCCCAACGGCTCCGTCGAAGGACGACGGCGCCCCGCCGGGAAGCGGGCGCACGCGCACCTGCACCGAGTCGGAGGTGACGGTCAGCTCGCGCGTGCGGTCGGAGGAGAAGAGGCGGTTCAGCAATCCGCGCGCGCTGTTGCCGGTGCTTTGCGCGTCGGTTTCGATTTTCAGCGGCGAGAGCGTGAGCGTGCCGGTGCGCGCCGGGAAGACGGCCACGCGCTTCAGGAGGAGCGTTTTGTAGGGGCGCCCGCCGCGCCGGGTCGTGCCCACGTCCGGGCGGGAAGGCACGTCCAATTCTTCGCGCCAGAAGCCGGGCGTTTCCCAGGACCCGGCCAGGCGGCTCCGGCGCAGCCGCAGCTTATCGCGGTAAAAGAGCCGGTAGGAGACGACCGCCTGCTCTCCGCGGTACAGCACGCTGTCAGAGAGCGCCGCCTCGATGAACAGGTCGTCGTCCGCGTCTGAGCGAGTGGCGTCCTCGTCGTCATCGGAGGGCGGCGGCGACGCGGGATTGCCTCCGCCGCGTCCGGGGCGCACCTCGACGGTCACCGCGGCGGTGCGGTACGTGCGCCCGTTGACCGTCACCGACACCGGCGCGAAGCGCAGGGAGCCGCGCCGCTTCGGGCGGTACGTCCACCGAAACGACACGGTGCGTTGCAGGCGCCCGTTCTGCCGCACCAGGTCTTGCTCGACGGCGGGGCGGCGGCGCTCCAGTTCCAGCCCGCGCGCCTGCGGCGGGGCGGGGCGGTCGATCTCGGCCCGCGCCGCGCCCTCGACGGTGACGACGTAGCTGACGGTTTCCTGCAATGAAACGACGCTCGGATGCGCCGACGCCTCGATGGTGAGCGGGGAGACGGTCTCCGCCGCGGCAGCGCGCGTCTCTCCTCCCGTCGGCGTCAGCGCTGCGCAGAAGCCCAGCAGCAACAAGGCGGCAGCCGCGCACGTGCCCCGACGGCGAGCCGGGAAGCGGACCACATCATCCAGAGCGAACGTCATGGATAGCGTTTGGAAAGGCAAAGGCGAACACGCTGGGAAGTCCTAATGCACGTTCAAATCGAATATTTGTGCTTCGACGGTGGACGGCAGACCGTGGACGGCAGACCGTGGACGGCAGACCGTGGACGGCCGTCTCTTGATCCGCCCGCCGTGCGCGGTCCCCTGTCCAGATGGCCGATCTGGACGCCCTCACCAGTCCTTTTCGACGGAGGTGCGCTGGTGCTCCCGCTCTTGCACCTCACTGAGCAGTTGCTTTTCCTGGCTGCGCATGGCCTGCAGAATGCGCTCGGCCTGCTCGCGGCTCAGTTCGTCCTGCTTGCGGGCCGCCGCCTTGCCGGAGCGCTGCTTCCCTTTTTTCTTTTGCTTCTTCGCCTGTTGGGGTTGCGACTTTTGCTGCAAGCGTTGCTTCTGGCGACCGTTCTGCTGCTTCTGCTGCCGTTTCTTCTGGCCCTGCCGGCCGTTCTTCGTTGACTTCTTACGCTGCTCGTTTTTCTTTTTTTTCTGGTTCTGCTTCCGGCTTTTCTTTCCGTTTTGCTTCTGCTTGCTCTTTTGCTTCTGCTTGCTCTTTTTTTGATTCTTCCGGCCGCGGCCGCCGCTCTGCTTGCGCCGCTTGTTCTGCTTGTCGAGCTTCTTCCGGAGCGCGCGCAGGCGGTCGTGGTCCGGAGCGTTCCGCAGCCCCTGCTGGACGAGTTGGCGCGCCCGGGCGGCCTTCCCGTCGATGAAGTGCTGCGCAGCACGGTGGAAGACGGCATCTGCGTCCGTCGCTGTGGTCGCCGCCGCCGGCCCGGAAGCATCCGGCGTAGAAGCGTCTGGCGTAGAAGCGTCCGGCGTGGACTGCCCGAGAGCAGGCGTCGCCGATCCGATCAGCAGCCCTCCAATCAAGACGAACAGGGCGGCGAGACGGATCATGGGAAGAGGGCGTTGCGGAAGAAGCGGGTGCGCACCGGATGAGGCGCAAGTGGTGTGCCAGCAAGCATTGTTTCACAGACCGGTTCAAGCGCCAGTCGAGTCGATCTGGGCGACGGCCTCGGTGCGGCGGATGAACGAGCGAAACGCACGCACGGTCGAGTCGCGTTGCAGGCCTTGTTGGAGGAGGCGGTGCGCGGCGGCGTAGCGGCGGCGGGCGACCAGGCTGTCGGCGCGGGCCTTGAGGCGCTCGGCGAAGGGCGAGGGCTGCACGTCCGCCGGGGGCGTTTGCTTGTTCTTTTTCTTCTTTTTGCGGCGCTTCTTTTTGTCGCGCTCGCGCCGGCGCTTGACGAGTTCGAAGTTGAAGCGTGCCGCCTCGTGAGAGGGGTCGGCGAGGAGGGCCTGGCGCAAGCGTCCGAGGGCGGCCGGGTCGCGGCCCGTCTGGGCGGCAACGGTGCCGGCATTGTAGGCGGCGCGGCCCCGGCCCTCGGCCCCCGGAGCGATGCGAAAGGCGCGCTGAAAAGCGGCGAAGGACGGCCCGGTGCTGTCGGCGCGGTGAAGGGCGAGGCCCAGGTTGTTCAAGAGCTTCGAGGTGATGGCCGAGGCGGTGCGGGCGTCGCGCTCGGCGAGGCCGCGTTCGTAGGCGCGCATCGCCTCGGCGTACGCCCCGGCGCGATACTGCTCGTTGCCCTCGCGCCCCTCGCGCACCCCGTCGGCGGCGAAGAGCGTCCAGCTGGCCACAGCGATGATCAGAAACGAACGCACGGGTGTGTGAGGCGTAATGCGTGATGCTGCTGACCTGCATTCGGGAAAAAGAGGCTCGAAGCGACACTGCTTTCGGCATGGCCGTCCTTGCCGGTCGCTTCCAAGCGCGAGCGCATCAGGCTGTTGTCCTCACGCAGCACGCAACACACCACTTTCCAAATTACTGTTTTCATTCGAAAAGCGACAGCGGTTGCCTCTCAGCGAAGGTCATCTCCTTAACCAAGAAAGCCCGACGCAGATCCGTTTTCGCCGCGCGGATCCCCCCGCCCCCGACGCTGCGCCCCTTCGGAGCGTGGGAGTACGGGGGTGTGGGAGTCCTTTTCCGTAGTGCGCGAGCGGATGAGCGGCTCGGCCACGAGCAGCAGCAGCGCCAGCGCCAGCGGCCACTGGAACTGCTCGTTGTACTCCTCGAACTTTTCGCTGCCGAGTGAGGACTGCTCCATCTGGCGGAGGGCCGCCGGGAGATTGCCGAGCGTGCTCTGGGTGCGCCCGACGCGGAAGTAGCCGTCGGTCGCCAGCTCGCGGAGCACCTGTTCTTCGAGGCGGGTGCGCACGCGCTCGCCCCCGCCGGTGCGCTTGTAGAGGGATGGGGCCGCCGCCGGGCGTGCCGATTCCGGCGGAGAAGACGGCCACGCCCATCTCGCGGGCGCGCTTCTTGATGGACGCGACGCCGCCGGCGTGGTCTTCGCCGTCGGAGAGGAAGAGGACCGCCTGCGCGCGTGGGCCCAGCTCTTCGGCGCCGCGCGCGTTGGCTCCGAAGGCGGACTCGGCGGCCTGCCAGGCGCTCCGAAGTTGCGTGCCGGGCGTGCCGATCAGGTCCGGCTCGGCCACGTCCAGAAAGAGCCGCACCGAGGAGTAGTCGCTCGTGAGCGGGCACTGGAGGAAGGCGTCGCCGGCGAAGAGAATCAGCCCGACGCGGTCGCCGTCGAGCCGGGGGAGGAGGTCTTTGATTTCGCGCTTGGCGCGGCGCAGGCGGCTGGGGGCCACGTCCTCAGCCTGCATCGACTTCGACACGTCGAGCGCGATGAGCAGGTCCACGCCTCGGCGTTCGAGCTGGCGCAGCTTCGTTCCGTAGCGCGGCCCGGCCAGCGCCGCGCCCAAAAGCAGCACCGCCGCCACCACCAGCACGGCCTTCCAGCGCCGCCGCTGCGGGCTGACGGTGGGCGTGAGCCGCCCGATCAGCGCGCCGTGGCCCAGCGTCTCCTGCGCCTCGCGCCGCCGGCGCATGGCGTGCCAGAACAGCCCCGCCGCCACCGGCGCGGCCAACAGCGCCCAGAGATATGTGGGGTGCAGCCAGGACATGCGTCGGTGTAGGTTTAAGGGTGAAAGTGAGAAAGTTTCTCATTGCGCGTCCGTTTCGTCAGTTCGACGCGCTTCCAGCACCCCGAAAATCATCCTCGCCGAGAAGCCCGAGCATGTTCAGCGCAGCGGTAACTGCCCAGTCTGAAAAACGTTCACCCTTCCACTTTCCCCCTTCACCCCGCCTACGGGAAACGGCGCAGCGTCGTGGAGGTAAGCGTCACTTCCAGCAAGATCAGTCCCAGCGCGGGCCACAAAAACCAGCCGTAGCGTTCGGAGCGATCGGTGTAGACGCGCTCGTCGATGTCGGTCTTTTCGAGACGGCCGATTTCGTCGTAGATCGTGCGCAGCGCTTCCTTGCTCTCAGCGCGGAAGTAGCGCCCGCCGGTTTGCTCGGCAACCTCGGTGAGCATCTCCGCGTCGATGGCCGCGCCGGAGGGCGACCCAAAAAATGGCGAGCGGCTGCTCCCGCGACGGTCTTTCTTGCGCCCCACGCCGACGGTGTAGACGCGCACGCCGGCGGTTTCGGCCACCTCGGCAGCGGTGACGGGATCCACCTCGCCGCGGTTGTTCTGCCCGTCAGTCAGCACGATGGCGACTTTGCTTTGCACCTCGCTCTCGTCGAGGCGCGCAGTCGCCATGGCCACGGCCGTGCCGATGGCCGTGCCGTCCTCGATCATGCCGATGTGGACCTTGCCGAGCATCCGCAGAAAGAAGCTGTAGTCGAGCGTGAGGGGCGTCTGCGTGTAGGCCTTCGCCGCAAAGACGACCAGCCCGACGCGGTCGGAGGTGCGGGAGCGCACGAACTCGGCGGCCACCTGCTTGGCGGCGACGAAGCGGTTGGGCTGGAAGTCCTCCGCGCGCATCGAGGTGGAGGTGTCGAGCACGAGCATGATGTCGATGCCCTCGGTGGAGCGCTCGCGCGTGGCGTTGAGCGCTTGCGGGCGCGCCAGGGCCAGGATGCCCAGCGCCAGCGCGCCCATCCGCAGCGCCGCGGGCAGCCAGCGGAGGCGCGTGCGCACCGTCTGCGGCGCCTCGCGCACGGCCAGGAGGCTCCCGAAACGCAGCCCGGTCGGCTTGCGCCGGCTCTTGCGCCACTCCCACCAGCCCAGCAACGGGACGAGCGCGAGCAACCACAGCAACTCCGGCGCGGCGAATTCGAAGGACATGCTTCGCGGTTTCGGGTTGGGGGGGTGGAGTTTCGGGCTGGGGCGTGGTCCGAAAGCGGGCGACGGTTCAGCTTAGGTTTGCGCTTCTGCTTCTTCGCGGGCGGATTCGACGAGCGGGGGCAGCACCTCGCCGGCTTTGCCCTGGAGCACCTCGTCGAGCTCGTCGGCGACGGCGCTGCGTTCGGGGTTGACCTCGGCGGTGTAGGCGCCTCTCCCAGCGGCGATGCGCGGGAGGCCGGCGGCGGGGAAGACGACCGCGCTGGTGCCCACCGACAGAAAGACGTCGGCGCGGGCGGCGGCCTCTTGCGCGCGCTCCACTGCACCTTCGGGGAGGCGCTCGCCGAACCACACCACGTCGGGCCGCAGCAGGCCGCCGCAGTCGGGGCACTCGGCAACGGCGCCTTCCCGATTCGGCGCGAGGTCTTCCTCAGAGGCGTTACGCCCGCAGTCTATGCAGTAGCTGCGCCGGAGATTGCCGTGCAGCTCCACGACCGCCTCGTTGCCGGCCTGGCGGTGCAGGTCGTCCACGTTCTGCGTGATGAGCAGAAACTCGGGCACGAGCGCCTCAAGGTCGGCCAGCGCGCGGTGAGCGGGGTTGGGCTCCGTCTCGGTGACGATCTTGCGGCGGTAGGCGTACCAGCCCTGCACCAGCTCGGGGTTGTCGAGGAAGGCATCTACGTGCGCCAGTTCCTTCGGGCTGAAGCGTTCCCAGAGGCCCTCCTCGTCGCGGAAGGTGGGCACCCCGCTCTCGGCACTGACGCCCGCCCCGGTGAGGACGGCCACGCGCTCAGCGTCGGCGAGGCGGCGGACCAGTTCGTTGCTCATGGCTTCGCGGTTTCGGGTTGGGGGATTTCGGGGTGGGGGTTCGGTCGTTGGTTGGTTGGTCGGTCGGTTGTGTCGTT
>PXTR01000039.1:0-18691 GCA_003023245.1 Bacteroidetes bacterium QS_8_68_15
GGCGCTTCATCCCCTGGAACGCCGCAAAGCCGTCGGCCACCTGCTGCGGCGAAAGCCCTTCGTCGAGGGCCACGGCGCTGGCGGCGAGCGCGTCGAGCAGGTTGTGCCGCCCGCTGATCGGCAGGAAGACCTCCGCCGCGGCGTGCCCGTCGACGACGAGGGTGAAGTGCTGGCCCTCAGGGGTGGTGCGCACGTCCGTGGCGGTCACGTCGTCATCGCCGCCCTCGAGGCCGAAGAAGCGCACGCGCGCGCCATCTGCCACGTCGGCGAGGGCGCGCACCTCGGGGTCGTCGCCGTTGAGGACCAGCAGTTCGCCCTCGGGCATGGTTTCGGCGAAGTGCTGAAACGCCGCGCGGTAGTCCTCCCAGCCCGAGTAAATGTCGGCGTGGTCGAACTCCATCGACGTGATGATGGCGGCCTCCGGCTGGTAGTGCATAAACTTGGGCCGCTTGTCGAAGTAGGCGCTGTCGTACTCGTCGCCCTCGACGACGAAGTAGCGCCGCCCGCCGAGCCGGTAGCTGCGCTCGTAGCCCTGCATCACGCCCCCGACCATGAAGCCGGGGTCGTAGCTGGCCTCCGCCAGGAGCTGCACGAGCATTCCGGTGGTGGTCGTCTTGCCGTGCGTGCCGGCGACGACCAGCGCGGTACGACGTTCGAGAAAGAAGTGCCGCAGCGCGCCGGGAAAGGAGAGCTGCACGAGTTCGTTCTCGCGGGCGTAGGTGGCCTCCGGGTGCGTCGGCGTGCAGGCGTTGCCGACGACCACGAGGTCGGGCTGGCGCTCTTCGAGGTGCTTCAGGTCGTAGCCCTCGTCCACCGGGATGCCCTCCTCGGCGAGGCGCGTGGACATTGGCGGGTAGGCGGCCTCGTCGCTGCCGGCCACGTCGTAGCCGGCCTCATGGAGCAGCCCCGCGAGGGTGCCCATGCCCGTCCCGCAGATGCCGATCAGGTAGACGCTTTCGATGTCCTCCGGCGGCGGCACCGGCGGACGGTCGAACACGCGCAGGTGAGCGTCGGGCAGTTCTTTCGCGCTGTCCATGCGGTGCGGTTGAGCGTTGAACGTTTAAGGGGGAAAGGGTTGTCAGCCCGCCGATGTGCTCGCCTCAGCCAAACCGTTGTCAGACAGACCGTAGGAGCACGATAATGACGCTTGACTTTGTTTCGGCAACGCCAGCATGTGAAGCTCCCCTCCTTTTTCAAGGAGGGGATGCCGGTAGGCAGGGGTGGTTTTGCGCCAAAAGGCAACGCTCTTGGGCACCAGACCCCCTCTCCCTACCGGGTATCTCCCCCTAATCAAGGATCAGGGGGAGAGCTTTTTCGCGTACCCCGATTAATTTCTCAAACGTCATCATCGTGCCCTGAAGCCGAGATCAACGCCGCGCGAACGGGCAACGCGCCCGCCGGGAGAGTTCAGGAGGAGTCCTCCGAGATCGCTTCTTCGGGCGGCTTGCGGTCGGTTTCGTCGTCAGCCGCCCCGGTGCCGGGGGCCGCTCGTTCGTCTGCGACGCCGTCGGAGGCGGGCGGGCGTGTCGAGGAGGCGGGGATCTCCTCGCCGGCCGACTCGCTCGTCAGCGCGGCCCCTTCGTCTTCGACCATGCGTCTCTCTTCGTCGGTAAGGGCCGAGGCGACTTGCTCGCGCGTGAAGGGCCGTTCGTCCTGCGGGGAGCGAAGCGGCGTGTCGGTGCGCGAGGCGGCGTCGGGCGCTTCGCCGCCGGTGGTGCCGAATCGGGAGACGGCCTCGCGCAGGTCCTCGGGCACGTCGTCGCGGTCTTCGGGGATCAGGCCCAGGCGGGCGGCGCGCTTCATCCACTGCTCGCGCGCGAGCTTCTGCATGTCCTCCGCGCTGTCGGCCTCGTCGACGATCTCCATGCCCAGGAGCGTCTCGACGATGTCCTCCATCGTCACGATGCCGGCGGTGCCGCCGTACTCGTCGACCACCAGGGCGATGTGCTCGTAGCTGTCGACGAGCTGCTCGAAGGCCTCCGGCAGCGGCAGCGTCTCGGGCATGCCCTGAATCTCGCGCTTGAGGTCGTGTAGCGAGAGGGCGTCTTCCTCCTGCGCGGCCTTCAGCAGAATCTCGTCTTTGAGAATGTAGCCCGTGATGTCGTCAGGGTTTTCGGTAAAGACCGGGATGCGCGAGAAGCGAAACTCCTCGTGGTTGTCGACGACCTCGGCGACGGTCTGCTCTTCGGGCATGGCCTTGATGACCGTGCGCGGCGTCATGATGTCTTTGACCCGCAGGCTCGAAAAGCGAAACAGGTTCTTCAGGATGCGCGACTCTTCCTCCTCGAAAACGCCTTCTTCCTCGCCCAGCTCGGCCATGGCGGTGAACTCCTCGCGGCTGACGGAGGCTTCGTCCTCTTCGCCGCGCGCGACGAGGTAGGTGATCCCCTGCGAGAGCTTCACCAGCGGCCACATCGTCCAGATAATGCCCGTCAGCACCGGCGTTATGACGGGCGCGAGCAGGCGCCAGTAGACGGCCCCCAGCGTCTTGG
The DNA here is from genome assembly GCA_003023245.1 of Bacteroidetes bacterium QS_8_68_15. The sequence continues at coordinate 2,493 of PXTR01000039.1, forward strand.
GGATGATCTCGGAGACGACCAGGATCAGCAGCGTGAGCGCGCCACTGATGATCGCGACGGCCAATTCACCCTCGCCGAAGACCTTGGCCGCCTGCGCGCCGGCGCCGGTCGCGCCGACGGTGTGAGCGATGGTGTTGAGGCTGAGGATCGCCGCGAGCGGACGGTCGATGTTTTCCTTGTACTGCCCGAGGCGCTCGGCGACGGCGTGGCCCTCTTGTTCGAGCGCGGCGACGTAGGAGGGCGTTACGCTAAGGAGCACCGCCTCCAGGATCGAACACAGAAACGAAAAGCCCAGCGCCAGAAGGACGTACAGGACCAGCAGGCCGACGGGACCCATGCGGGAAGCAAGAGTGGCTCGGGAGAGAGGAGGCGCCCGCGGGCAAGCTGGGCGACAGGCTGCTTCGACAGGTTGCAGCAGCAACAACATCAGTATGCCTAAATTATACCAAGCAAGTCCTCTGCTGTGCCGCCTGGACGCACTTCAGTTCGCTCAAGTTACAAAAATGAAAGATCGCGCCAACGGATAGTTTCGCGCGTCGGCCGGTCCGGCATCAGAACGTGGGGCCGGCGCTGGTCCGGAGGGGGTACGGCCCGTTGGCGAGCAGCCCGCGGACGAGGATCCAGCGGTGCGGCGCGGTGCGCATCCGCCCGGCCACTGCGGCGTAAAGCCCGACGCAACAGAGCGCGTAGCCGGTCGCCGCGGCACGCCCATCCTACAGGCTCACCACGATGATCAGAAAGCCGCGCGTGGCTGCCAGTCCCACCACGACCGCGCCGAAGAACCAGCCCCGCCGCCGCAGTGAGTCGGGGCGTGCGCCGTGACGCGACGTTGCGCAGGCACCACACCAGCACAGAGTCGAGCACAGGGGCGGGGGCCACAATGCCGAAGAGCGAGGGGCGAGGAACTACGCGGCTTGCGGCGCCCGCTCCGGCTCCTCGTCATCATCGGTCTCCGCCGCTGCCGGAAGACGTCCCGCTCGCAGCTGTCGATCCATTGGAGTGAACCGGAGAGTTCATGACAAAGCGGGGAAGCGGGTGAGAAAGAACGCAAAGATCGCCCTTCATCATTTCCGCGTCATTTCCGCGTCATTTCCGCGTGTACTCCCAGACGAACGCCGGCGGCAGGTTCAGAAAGACGAACTCCGTGCGCCGGGCCGTGAGGCCGTGCTCGGCGAGCCAGTCGTCCCCGAAGAGCGGCCACGGCGCGTAGGTGAACTGCCGAATGGAGGCCACGTCCGCCTCGGCGAAGAGACGACGCCAGAGGGTGTGCCGGAAGTCGTCCGAGAAGTTCAACAGCGGTAGTCCCGAGATCACCTTGAACCCCGTCAGGTCGAGCGGGGGGGCGTCGAGGAAGTCGAGCGCGCCGGTGAGGTACACGTGTGAGGCGTGTGCGCGCAGATCGGCCTCGTGCTCGGGATTGACTTCCAGCACATGGAGCCGTTCGTCGCGCACTTTCTTCGACAGCACGCGCGTGAAGGCCCCGCTGCCGGCGCCGAGTTCGAGGACGCCGTCGGAGGCGTCGACGGAACGCGTGATGGCGCGCGCGAGGAAGCGACTGCTGGGGGCGACGGCTCCAACGCGCTTCCACTTCTGGTAGTAGCGTTTGACGACGCCGGTCATGGGCGTTGACAGGTTGACGAGAACGGGGGAACGGGGGCGGGTGACGATGCGGTACGGGGGATACCGTTTTGATCTATTGGTACCGCAATGCTGACCGGCCGGTCGACGCTACGCCCGTATCTCGGCAGAGCGACGCAGGAAACAATGGTCGCAACCTGGAAAGGCAACTGGTATTATTTTCTCAAAACGGTGTAGGAGCAGAGTTCCCACGCGCCGTTCACGAGGCGGAGGACGAGGGCGGCTCTTGTTCCGGCGCGGCTTCTTCCCCGCCGCTGCGGTCGTAGCCGTCGCCGCCGGGGGTGAAGGAAGCGTCCCGCCGGCGTTCGTCGTCGCTCGCGGAGGACGCCCCGTTGCCGCCGGCAGACGCCGTCGTCGTTTCAAGCTCGCTGCCGTCGGGCGCGGCGGCCACGCCGCCGCTGGTGGCGACCGCCTCGCTGGTGATGCCCGCCTCGTCGGGATCGCCGCCGAAGAGGCGCGTGGCGCGCACACTCAGGCTGTCGAACGTCGAATACATCACAGGTACAATCACCAGCGTGAGGAACGTTCCGAACAGCAGCCCCGCGATGATGGCCGTGCCCATCGGCCCCCAGAACTGCGTGTTCTCCGACCCGATCTGGAAGTTCGGCTCCAGCTCCGCCAGGAGCCCCACGAAGTCCACGTTGAGGCCGAATGTCAGCGGCACGAGGCCCAGGATCGTCGTCAGCGCCGTCAGCAGCACCGGGCGCAGGCGCGTGGCCCCGCCCTCGATGATGGCGTTCTGCTTGTCCATGCCCCGCTGCCGCAGCTGCATGACGTAGTCGATGAGCACGATGTTGTTGTTGACCACGATGCCGGCCAGCGAGATGATGCCGATGAAGGTGAACAGCGAGAATGGCGTGCGCGTCAGGATCAGCCCGAGCAGGACGCCGATCATCGAAAGCCCGACGGCGACGATGATGATGAACGGCGCGGAGACGGAGTTGAACTGCGCGATCATGACCATGAAAATGAGCGAGACGCCGATGGCGAGGGCCACGCCGAGGAAGCCGAAGCTCTCTTGCTGCTCTTCGTTGGCGCCGGTGTATTCGAGGCTGTAGGCCGGGGGCAGCCCCTGGCGGTACTCCGCGAGGTACTCCTGCACTTTGCCGAGGACGGCCTGTCCGTTGACGCCGGGGGCCGCGTCGCCGGTGACGGTGATGACGCGCTGCTCGTCGAGGCGCGTGATGGAGCCGAGGCCGCTGCTCTCCGAGAGCGTCGCCACCGAGGAGAGCGGGATTGGCGTTCCCTGCGGCGTGTTGATCATCAGCGCTTCGAGCGACTCGATCTGCCGGCGATCCGACTCCTGGGCGCGCACGGTGATGTCGTACTCGTCCTCGCCGTCGCGGTACTGCGAGGCCTCGGTGCCCTCGATGGCCGCGCGCACCTCGCGGGCGATGCCCGCCGTCGAGAGGCCGTAGGCGTTGGCACGCTCGCGGTCGATATCGACGTTGACCTCCGGGCGCCCGGCGTTGGCGTCGTCGGTCAGATCGACGAGGCCGGGAATCTCGCCGGTTTCCTGCGCGGTGCGCAGGCGGCGTTGGATCTCGTTCGAGATCGAGAGGAGCTTGTCGAACTTCGGCCCGCTGACCTCAATGTTGACCGGCGCGCCGGTGGGCGGCCCCTGCTGTTCTTTGGTAAAGTCCATTTCCACGCCGGGAAAGCCGCTAAGCTGCTCGCGCAGGCTGCTCAGCGTAGCGGGGGTCGGCTCGGCGCGCTGCGCGAAGTCGACGAAGTTGAGCGACAGCTGCGAGCGCCGCGTGCGGCTGGCCCCGCCGCCGAACTGCGCGTCCTCGCCGACGCCGACGTTGACGACGATGTTTTTGACGTTGCCGCGCGCGGCGTCGTTGCCGGCGAGCAGGGCGCTGAGGCTGTCGTGCGCAGCGGCGGCGATGCGGTTGGACGCCTGCACGTTGGTGCCCACCGGCGCGTCGAGCGTCACCTGCACGCGCGACGGGTCGGTCTGCGGGAAAAAGGACACGCCCGTCGGTTGCAAGGCGAACATGCACCCGATGAGCAGCAGCAGCCCCACCGAGCTGTTGAGAAGCGCCGCGCGGTTGTCGGTAAGCACGAGGCGGCGAATGGGCCCGCGGCCGTCGGGCGCCGCGTCGCTTCGGGCGCGGCGCCGGTAGAGGCGCCCGAGGGCCGCCACGATGGTCACCAGCGCGGCGATGCCCAGCGGCTTCACGGGGAACGACCAGATCCCCATCGCGCCTCCCCCGCTGCCGCCGTCGCTCGCGCCGCCCGTCAGCGCCGAGATCCCGCTGCCGAGGCCGCCCAGCACGGCGGCGATCACCAGGAAGCCCGCCAGCACGAAGAGCACCGTGTCGAGGGTACCGGCGACGCTTCCGTCGGACCGCCGGTGCAGCGCGCCGTAAAAGCCCACCGCCGCCAACAGCAGCGGGAAAGCGACAATCATCAGCAGCGTCGGCGGCGCCACGCCGCCGCCGGGAAGCTGCACGGCCAACAGCAGCGCGCACAGCGCGGCGAAGCCGAGGGCCGCTTTTACGCTGGTCCATCCGCCCAGAAAGACCATTTCGAGCGTGTGGAACAGCACCCCGAGCACGCCGACGGCCAGCAGCAGCCCGCCGGGGGCGAGCAAAAGCATCCCACCCACGGTCGTCACCGCCATGATCACCCCCCCGAGCGCGCAGAGGACGACCCCGGCGACCAGCGCCCCCAGCGCGCCCATGTTGCGCGTGTAGCGGTTCGTCAGGAAGGAGCGCGCGCCGCGCACGTCGTCGTCGGCGCCGTCGTCGATGGAGCCGTTTGCGCTGTCGGCGCGGCCGTTGCGGGCGCCGTAGTCGCGGTCGAGCATCCGCTCCAGGAAGCGGCGGTAGCGCTGCACCAGACGCGGCATCCCCTCGTGCATGAAGCGGTCGCCGACGGGCTTGAGGCCCTTCACGTAGCCGTAGTACAGCAGCGGCACGGCCACCGCCAGCACCACCAGCGTCTGCCAGTTGACGAACGCCAGCACCAGCGCCGTAAACGCGACTGCTCCCGTCGCCACCCACCGCAGCCAACCCGGTCGCTGCTCGGTTTCCCCCGCCCTCTCCTTCCCTTCCAACTTTCCCTTCCTCTCACCGTCCTCCTCTCCTTCCACCTTCACGAAAATGCCCGTGACGACCGGGTTGATAATGAGCGCCACGAAGAGCGAGCACGTGAGCGTGACGATCAGGGTGAGCGGCATGTAGCCCATGAACTCGCCGATGACGCCGGGCCAGAAGAGCATCGGCGCGAAGGCGAAGACGGTCGTGGCGGTGGCGGCGACGACGGCCCCGCCCACCTCGGCCGTGCCCAGCCGCGCGGCCTCCAGCTTCGAATAGCCGTTCTCGTGGTAGCGGTAGATGTTTTCCACGATCACCACCGCGTTGTCGACGAGCATCCCCAGCGCGATGATGAGGCTGAACAGCATGATGAAGTTCAGCGTGTAGCCCATCGCCTGGAAGAAGATAAACGCCGTGAACATCGAGAGCGGAATGGCGATGCCGACGAGCGTGGCGTTGCGCACGCCCATAAAGAACAGCAGCACCGCCACCACGAAGATCAGCCCGCTGATGATGTTGTTTTCCAAGTCCGTCACCAGCGACTGCACGTTCTCGCTCTGGTCGCCGGTGACGACGACCCCGGTGCCGCTGGGCAGGTCGAAGTCGGCGATCGTCTCCTTGACGTTGGCGACGGCGTCGAGAATGTTGTCGCCGGGCCGCTTTTTGATCGAGAGGGAAATGACCGGGCGCGTCTCGGTGGTCTTGGCAGTGCGCAGCGCGCCCTCGGCGTTTTCGCGCTGGAGGGTCTGAAGGCGCGCGTAGGTCTCGCGGTCCTTAAAGCCGAAGACCACGTCGGCTACGTCGCGCACGTAGACGGGGTTGCCGTTCGGGGCGGCCACGACGAGGTCTTCGATCTGCTCGGCGGGCTGCTCGAACTGCCCGTTCACGCGCACCAGGAAGCTCTGGTCGCCCACGTCGATGGAGCCGCCGGGGATGTTGGTGTTTTCCTGGTCGACGGTGCGCACGAGGTCTTGCAGCGTGAGGCCGCGGCTGCTGAGCGCGCTCAAGTCGGCGTTGATGCGCACCTCGCGCGTGAGCCCGCCGATGATGTTAGCTTCGAGAATGGAGGGGAGGCCCTCGACTTCGTCTTGCAGGTCCTCGGCCAGCTCCTTCAGGCGCGCCAGGGAGTAGCTGGCCGTCAGATTGACCGTCATGATGGGGAACTCCGACGTGTCGATCTCATCGACGGAGGGGTCCTCCACCGCGTCGGGCAGCTCCGACTGCGCGCGGTCGACGGCCTGGTTGACCTCCTGGTACGCCTTGCTGAGGTTCTCGTCGGGGATAAACTCCACGACGACGGTCGAGACGCCCTCGGTGGAGGTGGAGCGCAGCTCGTCAATCCCGCTGACCGAGCTGATTTCCTGCTCGACGGGCTGGGTGACGACCGACTCGACGTCGTCGGGGCTGGCGCCGGGGTAGATCGAGGTGACGACGATGGTGGGAATCTCGATGGAGGGCGCCGACTCCTTCGGAATCGTCACGTAGCTGTACAGCCCCCCCGCCATGATCAGCAGCGTCAGCACGACGATCGACGTCCGATACTTGATCGCCAAGTTCGTGATGCTCATGTCGGCCTGAAGATGCCTTCAGTAAAAAGGAGTTAGTGGTTCGTCCCCTCGCTGTCGCGCCCCGACCACAGGGAGGAAGTGCTCTCTGGGGTGCTCGCTCGTTCGCGGGCCGTTCGCTCGCTGCGCTCGCTGGTTCGTGCCTTCTACGCCGGCGGGAATATTGGATACGTGCGCTGGTGAAACACGAACCACGATCAACGACCCACGAACTAAATGTTTTCGCCTTCCTCCACCGGCGTGGTGGCGGCTTCGATGGTCTGGTACCGCTCGGTGACGCGCACCGTGTCGCCGGCGGCGACGTTGGCCTGGCCGCTGACGATGACCTCCTGGCCGTCCTGCAACCCGGAGAGGGCGACGGCCTGCTGCTGGTAGGTCGGCCCGATCGTCACGGAGCGCACATCCACGACGGGCGTCTCCGCGCCGGTGGTGGTGTCCCGCCCGGCGCCGCGGTCGACGATGTAGACGTTGGTCCCTTCCTCGTCGCGCTCGACAGCCGTGCGCGGCACCACCAGCGCGTCCTCGACCGTGCGCGTCGGGATCTTCATCGTGCCGCTCATCTCGGGTTTGATCTGGCGGTCGCTGTTCGGGATTTCCACCTTGACGGGGAAGGTGCGGCTTTCCGGGTCGATGGTGTTGCCCACGAAGGTGACCTGCCCGCGCCGCGCCCCGGCGCCGTACGTGTCGAACTGGACGGTCACGCTCTGGCCGCGCTGCACGTCGTTGGCGTAGCGCTCCGGCACGTTGGCGGTGACCTCCACACGCCCGATGTCGACCATGCGCGCCGCCTGCTGCCCCGGTGAGATCTGCTCGCCCGGCTCGACCATGCGCTCCTCGACGATTCCGGCGAAGGGGGCGCGGATGCGCGTGTTGGCGAGGCGATCTCGGGCGCTGGCGAGCTGGGCCTGCGTCTGGTTGACCGACGCGCGCGCCTGGTTGCGCTCGGAGCGCACCTGCTCGAACTCCTGCGCGCTGATGATCGAGTCGCGATAGAGCGGCAGCTGGCGCTGGTAGCGGTCCGCGGCCAGCTCCAGGCGCGATTTGGCCGTTTCGAGCTGGGCCTTCGCCTGCTCGACGGCGGCCTCCGCCTCCCCGCTTTCGAGCCGCGCGACGACCTGGCCGGCTTTCACGAACGTGCCCTGCTCGGCGATGGACAGCACCGTGCCGCTGGCCTCGGCGCTGAGCGTGGCGTCGTTGAGCGCGGTCGCCTCGCCGTTGACCTCGAGCACATCCTCGAAGCGCGTGCGCTGCAAGGCGATCGTCTCGACGGGGGGGCGCTGCTCGGCGGTGTCCTCGGCGCTGGAATCGTCGCTGCTGCACCCGGCGAGGGGGGGCAGCCCGAGAAGGAGTGCCGCAAGCATGGCGCTCGAAGCAGTTCGGCGGGTTGAGGTGATCATTTCAGACGAAGTTGAAAGTGAGAAAGTTTGAAGGGGGGAAGGTTGGTCGGGCCGAACGCTGGAAAGCAGAGCGCCGCAGGCTGAAGAACGTTCAACCTCTAACTTTCCAACCTTCAACCGCGCGGGGCGCGCCTACCGGCGCGTGAAGCGCAACACGCTGTTTTCGAGAACAGGCTGCCCGACGGCGGTTTCGTAGGCGCTCTTGGCTGTGAGGTAGTCGTAGACGGCCTGCAGGTAGCTGAGGCGCGCCTGGTCGAGCTGGTCGCTGGCCTCGCGCAGCTGGAGCTGCGTAGCGACGCCCACGCCGAGGCGCTTCTGGGCCATCTCGTAGTTGAGCTCGGCGCGCTCGACGTTGGCGCGTTGCCCTTGCAGGCGCTCCCGCGCAGCCGAAAGGGTGCGCAACGCGCGTTGCACCTCCAGCCGCACCTGCGCGCGAAGTTGCCGGTAGTCGATCTGAGCCTGGTTGACCGCCACCTCGCGCTGCTCGATCTGCGCCGCGCGCCGAAAACCACTGAACAGATTCCAGCTCAAGCTCAGCCCTACGCTCACCGACGGGTTCCACAGGTCGTCGGCGAAGAAGCCGCGGCTGGTCTGGCGAAAGGTGAACGGGTCGCTCGGCGCGTTCGACACGCTGGTGCGGTCGTCGGCCACGCGCCCGCTGTAGTCGAGATTGGCAAATGCCGAAAGGGTCGGCAGGTACTGCGCCTGCGCCTGGCGGCGGTCGTTTTCGCGCAGCTCCACGGCCAGCTTGGCCTGGCGCACGTCCGGGCGGTTTTCGACGGCCGCGGCCATCGCCTCCTGCATCGACACCTGCGTGAAGCGGCCCACGTTGTCGGCCTGGAGCGCGCCGCGCAGGCGCACCGGCTCGTCGACGGGAAGCCCGATGTTGCGCTTGAGTTGGTCGACGGCCGTAGCCGCCTGGCTCCGGCGCTGGGCCAGCTGGGCGCGCAGGTTTTCCAGCTCCACGCGGGCACTGACGCGCTCGAACTTCGGCGCGGTGCCGGCGGCCACTTGCTGGGCCACTTCCTTGTAGGTCTCGCGTGTGCGTTCAGCGCTCTGCGCGGTCACGCGCGCCTGCTCGGCCGAGAGGAGCGCCTGATAGTACGCCTGGCGTGTGCGGTCGACGAGCGTCTGTTCCTCACGGGTGGCCGCCAGCTCGTTGACCGACTCGAGCGCCGCGGCGCCCTCGATAGCCACGAACGCCTGCCCGTTGAACAGCGGCTGCGTGATCGAAAGGCTGCCCGTAAATTGGTTGTCGACGGTGAACGGGTTGCCGCCGCCCCCGCCGCCCGGCTCGATACCGGCCTCGCGCCGCCCCTGCGCCTGCCGCCGCTGAAACTCCTGAAACGTGATCGGCTCGGTGGCGGGGTCGCCGTCGGTGCGGGCGCGCTCGTTGAAGGCGACCCACTCGGTGGCATTGCCCCCGCCGAAGAGCCCGCCGATGTTGCTCCCGGCGAAGGGATTGGCCTGCACGACGTTGCGCGTGTACCGGCCCGACAGGCTGACGTGCGGCAACACCTGGCTCCACGCCTGGCGGATTTGCGCCTGCGCGTTCTGCACGTCGAGGCGCGTGCGGCGGAGCCGGTAGTTCTCGCCGAGCGCCACGCGCACCGCCTCGGCCAGTGTCAGGGGCGTCGCGTTCGCGCCGGCTTCGCCCGCCAGCACGTTCCGGCCGTCTGGAAGCTCGGGCACGGGCGGAATGCTTTCCCCCTCGCCCTGCTCGGGGTCTTGCTGGCCGAGCGGCTCGGCAGCGCGTTGCTCGCCAAGCTCGGGCGCGCGGCCTTCCTGCTCCATCTCGGGCGGGTCGCCCGCCTCGACCGGGTCGCCCGCGGGATCATTCGCGTCGTCCTCTTGGTCATGCGAAACAGCGTTCGGTTCGAAACAGCGTTCGGTGCGCGGGAACGGAAAAGCAGCACTCCGACGGACCGCTCAACGCGAGGGGCTGCGGGGAGGGCCTCAAGACGAATCGCCGTCGGGGGCGGCCAGGCCGTCGAAGAGCATCGCGGCGAGCATGTCGGCCGCTTCGTCGGGGCGTTGCAGAATGGTGTCGTCGCAGTCTTGCCCGCGCATCCCCTGATGATCCATCATGGCGCGGGCCATGACCATGCCCTTGGTGTTTTCCAGTATCATGTGAGCGACGGGGCGCGCCGGCAGAGCGCGGATTTCGCCTACCGCCGCCGCCTGCTCCAGCAGCGGCATGAGGGCTTTGACGAGGCGGTCTTCCTGAGCGTGGAAGTAGGCCGCCCGCTTCTGGTTTTCGCCGAAGATGAACCGGTGCGACTCCTTGAAGAGAATCATGAAGAGGGCTTCCTGCTCGCGAAAGAACCCGAACGCCTCGTACACGAACGCGCGAAACGCTTCGCGCAACGGGCGCTCCTCGGCGTCGGACACGAAGCGCTCGACGAGTGCGAAGAGGCCGTCGTAGGCTTCGTCGAAGACGGCGAAGAGCAGCTCTTCCTTGCCGCCTTCGAAGTAGTTGTAGAGCGTTCCCTTGCCGAACTCCGCGCGCGCAGCGATCTCGTCGAGGGTGGCGTGCGCGTACCCTTTCTCGGCAAAGACCCCCTGCGCCGCGCGCAACATCGCCCGGCGGCGGCGGCGGCGTTCGCGCTCGCGTCTCGAAAGCGGCGCGTCGTTTGAGCACGCATCGTTTGAGCGCGCGTCCAGGAAAGCGTCGTCGGCGGAGGGCGCTTCGGGCATGAGGGGACCGCTCGGGAGAGATGCGTTGTAAAAAATGACCGGATAGTCATCTGACGACCTACACGTCACCTCGTGACCATTGATTCATTTTATGCCGTTAAGAAACCAACAAGAGCACGCGATCGGCTCGCGAAGACGTCCGCTTACCGCCTGCGGAACGACGGCCCCAAACAAAAAAAGCGGACCCGCCCGTCTCCGGGCCGGTCCGCTTTTTCGTTTCGGCATTCCCCGCGAGGGAAAGCGGCCGTTCGCGAGGAAGAAACGAGGCGCAGGGGGGGAGGAGGCGGGCCTCGACCAACGGACTTACATGTCCATCTCACCGTCGTTCGGCTCACTACCGACGGCGGGGTCCATGTCGGAGTTGTCTCCGTCGTCGCCGCAGGACTCGGGGATCGAGTCGGCGCGACGGAACTGCGCGTCGCCCCCCTTCTTGGTGGTCTGGCCGCGGGCGCCCATGCCCTCAGCATCGATGCGGTCGGAGTCGATGCCGTTGTCTTCGTAGTAATCGGCCACCGCGTCGGCGCGGGCTTCGGACAGGTCGTCCGGGCTGCGCTCGGAGCGAGAGGCGTAGCCTTCGATGTCCACGCAGAGGTTCGGGCAGCGTTCGAGCACGTCGAGGTTCTCGCTCAAAGCGTCACGCGCGTCGGCGCTCAGCGTCGAGGAGTTGCGCTCGAAAAACGCCGAGTTGAACTCGGTGACCTGCGTGCAGATCGCCGGGAGCTGCGCGCCCTCGACCCTCTTGGTGCAGGAGGCGGTGTCCGAACCGAACTCGTTGGAGGCGGTGAAGGTCACGTTGTAGGTGCCGGCCTCCTCGAAAACGTGCGTCGGGTTGCAGTTCGAGGAGGACTCCCCGTCGCCGAAGTCCCACTCGCAGTCGACGGGCCGGTCGCCGCGCACCGTGGAGGTGAAGCTGACGGACTCGCCGGGTTCGACGGTCTGCGGCCCGCAGTCGATCGACGCCACGACCGCCGGGGCGGGCGCTTCTTCGACGTCGACGGTGCAGGACTCGCTGACGGAGGTGCCGTCGTTGGAGGCGTTGTAGGTCGCCGTGTAGGTGCCGGGCGAGTTGTACGTCTTCGAGGCGACGAGGCCGGTGGCGGTGGTGCCGTCGCCGAACTCCCAGCGGCTGGAGACCGGCGGGGTGGCTTCGCCTTCGTTGATCGTGGCGGTGAAGGTCGAGGAGTCCCCGACCTGAAGATCGGCGGGGCAGTCCAGCGAGACGATCTCGACGGGCGTAAACAGCGAGCCGAAGCTGTAGCGCAGACCTGCGCCGGCGAAGCCGAGGAGGTCAAAGCCGTTGTCCTCCTCCCTGTAGCCGGGGTGTATGTCGATGTTTTCGTCTTCGAATGTCGCCCACGTGTTGCCTTCGAGGAACAGGCCGAGGCGCGGCGTGAGCGCGACGTCGACCCCGAGTCCGGCCTTTGGGCCGAGGGTCGACTCGAAGTCGGAGATGTCGTCGTCCGCAGTGTTGCCCGGCGAAACCACTTGGCCGAAGGTGTAGTGCCCGCCGAGGTTAATGTAGGGTTGCACGAACGAACCGCCGGCGAAGCCGAGGCGTCCCGTCAGGCTGACGGTGTGACGCCACTGCGTCGAGCGCTCGCCGACGACTCTGACATACTTCTCATCGTCGAACCGCGTCTGTATGGGGCCGTCACTGTAGTTGCCCATCAGCAGCTCGGTGTAGTTGCCGCCGGTGTATCCGAGCGTCAGCCCGCCGTTGAAGATGCCGAACCGTTGGTTGTAGCCGATGTCGAAGCCGAGGCTCGGAAAGTTGACCTGCGAGTAGTCTTGGCCCCCTTCGAGTTCCGCGCTGGGGGCGTCGAGGTCGAGGCCGTCGTTTTCGGCGTCGTCGGTGCCGAAGAAGTCGCCGAACTCGTTATCGGGGTTGTAGTCGCGGTCGCCGGCGTAGCTGTTGGCGCCGACCTTCGCACGGATGTAGAGACCGCTCGGGCGCGTCTGCTGCGCCTGGGCGCTGGAGGCCAGCAGGCCGCCGGCCAGTAGACAGGCAATCAGGCCGGCGAGCAGCGGAAGGGAAGAGGAAAGGTAGCGTCGTAGCATGGAAGAGGCTCCTCGGGAGGGAGAGGGGCGGGGGGAAGAAGTCGAGCGATGCGAAATGCGGGAAGGCCGCATGGGTACGAGCGATGAGTGTGTGGGAAAAGAGAAGAGACCGGCGCGCGCCTTATCTAACCGTCCAGCCGCGCCGCAATAATGCGAAACCGCACCAGCAATTGCAAAAGAGGATTTGTGAAATAGTTTTCTGTTGCGGACATCCACCGGCCGTCACGCACCGGGCGACGGCACAGGAATTGTTTTGAGAGAGCCTGCGGAATTCGCCTCGCAATATGCCCCCGATCTTTCATCCCCGGCGCTGATGCGCGCTCTTGCCGATGACAAAACGTGAGACTTAAAAAGACCACCCCTGTGTTCCCCTGACGCCGCAAGCGAGCACAAAAAAGAGATGCGATTACACCCTTATTACCTTTTGGGGCCAAATCTCTGCTTTTTTTCTGCCGACGCGCTGAAATTTACGCGCCCACCGCTTCCCTTCCTCGCCGGGCGCCTGCCGCTCTGGAGCAGGACGAGTTTGGGTAGATTCTTCTGTCGGAGAGAAGCAACTCTCCAAACCGGATTTCAAAAACGTGAGCGCCTCCTGTAGCGGCTCGCGCTGCGCGGACCCCTCCCCGCCACCACAACAAAGGCTTACCGCAAGCTGTCGACGTGCTTCTGAAGTTCGCTTTTGTAGTTGGCAGCTTTGTTTTCGTGGATGACGTTCTTCCCGGCGAGGCGGTCGAGCCCGCTTTTGACGTCGTTGAGCAGCTGGGCCGCTTCATCGGCATCTTCCAGCGTGCGCAGCCGCTTCATTTTCGTGCGCACGCGGTTGAACTGCCGACGGTTGCGGTCACGCCGCTTTTTGTTTTGGCGAACGCGCTTGGTGGCGGAGGCGCTTTGGGGCATGGCAACAACGAGAAAGCGACGTGGAAAATTGGCGAGAGGGCATCATGAGGGCGGTTCCGAAGGTAGACCCCGCCCCACCGAAAGTCAAGCGATGCAAGTAAAAAGGCGGAGAACGATCGCTTTTCTGTCATGTCGTTCGTTGGCGGAGGCGGCGCGCAACGGCCCTCGACGAGCGCCCCGAATGCCTGCCGGCTCTGCCCTCCCGCGGCACGGAAGCGTGCAGAGGAACCGCTGGCTGCCCGTCACGTTTTGGCGCGTCCCCTCGCAGTCTCGGGCAACGTCGTGTTGATCTCTACCCAAAAACAGGCCTGCTGAAATAGGACCGAGCGCGGCGACCGCCGGTCTGCACGTTGCTCTCGCCGGGGGCCTCCTCCGGCTCCTCCGCGGCCCCTCTCGCCTCGAATGCTCGCTCCGCTTATTTTATGCGAGGCTTTCTTTCGGAATTTCTGCGCGGCAGTCCGGAGGCGGCCTACACGGTCATCGTGATGGACGAGGGGTACATGGAGCAGCCGCGCCGCTACCACGTGCGCCCCGTTCGGGTGCTGGCGCTGGCGGGGGCGAGCTTGCTGGTCGCCGCGCTGCTGGCCGCGGCGGCGGTGACGTTCACGCCGCTTCGGCAGCTCATTCCCGGCTACGGCACGGCGCAGATGAAACAGAACGCCCGCCAGAACGCGCGCCAGGTGGCTGCGCTCGAAGACTCGCTTCACCGGCAGAACCGCTACCTGCGCCACTTGCAGAACCTCATGACCGGCCCGGTGGACTCTTCCCTCGTGGCGAAGGCGCAAGAAACGACTTCCGCCGAGGCGTCCCCGTCGTCCCGCGGCGCGGCGCCTCCTGCCGCGGTCGAAGCCGCCGCGCCCCGCGGCTCTCTCGACGCAACGACGGCGCCTCCCCGAGCGCCGCTCGCCACGGCTCGTCTCCCCGGCAGCGCGTCGCCGAGCGTCTCGTCGGAAACGGAGCGCACGCGATGGACGTCCCCCCTCGCCCCGTTGCAGTTTCCCGTTCCCCCGCCCGTCGAAGGCTTCGCCACGCGCGGCTTCGACGCCGAGAGCGGCCACTACGCCGTCGACATCGCCGCCGAGGTGGGCACGCCCGTGCGCTCCATCGGGGACGGCTTCGTCGTCATGGCCGACCGCACCCAGGAAGGCGGGCAGGCCATCGCCGTGCAGCACGCCGGCGGGTACCTTTCGCTCTACAAACACAACCGCCGCCTACTCAAACAGGTCGGCGACCGCGTCGAGGCACGCGAGGTCATCGCCAAGAGCGGCAACTCCGGCGAGATCACCACCGGCCCGCACCTGCATGTCGAACTCTGGCACGACGGCCTTGCGCAAGACCCGGCTTCCTACTTCCTTGCAGGAGGTTGACGGTCGAACGTTGAAGGTTTTTGAAGTCGCGGCGCGTGAGGCGGCGGTGCGTTGCGCGTCGGCCCTCCCCTACGCTCCCGATTTCCCCCCGCTCCCCGACATGGCCCTTTTCGGACAAGACGACGACGGCAGCTCCTCGATGGCCCGTTCCTCCTCTTCCGGCGACGCCCTGCCCGACCAGATCAACATGGTCGGCGAAGGGACCCTCTTCGAAGGCACCCTTCGTGCAGAGAGCAACGTGCGCGTCTCCGGTCACATCAAGGGCAAGCTCAACGTGGAGGGCCGCGCGATCGTCACGCAGGAAGGCGTCGTCGAGGGCGAGCTGCACGCCACCGACGCCGACGTGGCCGGCTCGATGCAGGGCGAAATCCACGTCGCCGAGCGCCTGATGCTCAAGAGCACTGCACGCGTCGACGGCACCATCGAGGCCGGGCGCATCAAGGTCGAGGAAGGCGCGCTCTTCGCCGGGGAGTGCCGCATCGGCGACGGCGTCGACGAGACGGTGCAGCAGCAGATCGAGGCGAAGAGCGCGGGCGGCAGCGGCGCGCGCTCGTCCTCCGCTGCTGGCGGCGCGTCCTCGCCCGGCGCGTCACGCGATGAGTCCCGCGGCGCCTCGGCCGGGAGCGGCCCCCCTCCAGCGAACGGGGCGAGCACGTCGGTCGCCGGTGCTTCTCCCGCGAGCGAATCGGAGAAATCGCCCGCCTCCGACGAAGATGCCCCCGACGCAGAGGATACGGCATGAGCGACTCCTCCCACCCGCCGTCGCCGCCGCGACGGCCCTCGCGCCGGACGGACGAACCCGACGACGATCCGTCCAACTGGCGAACCGCGATGGGCGACGCCGGCCCGTATTTGGGCCTCGGCTTCCAGATTGCCCTCACGATGGCGTTTTACGTGGGGCTGGGCGTGGGCGTGGATCTGCTCCTCGACACGCTCCCGTGGCTGACGATTCTGGGAGCGCTGGTGGGACTGGGCACGGTGCTCTACCAAGTCGTGCGCGTGGCTGAGGAACTGGGAGAACAAAGCGAGCGCGACGACGAGCAAAGAGCACGTGATGAGCGCTCAAAGGGGACGTGAATTGCCCAAAACGGCTCGTTCAGCGAGGTGCTTTCATGGGGTATTCACCCCCCTCGATTCATCTCTGAAACGGCTCGTAAGTAGCTTGCACCTCGAACCGAAGAGTACGAATCGAGCGCCGCGCCGCGCGCTCTCCCCAAGGCTGATTTTCGTGCAATGGTTTCTCCCTGGACGAGCGTGCTCCTGGGAGCGGGACTCGGGGCCGCCTACGGAGGCGCCGCTTACGCGATGAGCCGGTGGGCGCTTCGCCACGAGCGGCAGCGCTTTCTGGCGCTCACGGTGGGCGGCATGTTGCTACGCATGACCGGGATGCTGGCCGCTACCGGCCTGACGGTCGCGCTCGCGCCGGTGCGTCCGGCCCCGTTTGCCGCCGCGCTCGTGCCCGCCCTCCTCGCCGGCCTCGCCGCCGAAGTTCTCACCCTCCATCGACGCGCCGGCTCCTGACTGCCGAAGCGTTTG
>PXTR01000039.1:18829-22222 GCA_003023245.1 Bacteroidetes bacterium QS_8_68_15
GACGAAGGCCACGGAGGAAGCAGCGGCGAGGGCGAAGGCCACAGCGAAGAAGAAAACACCGGCAACCCCGGCGCCGTCTCCCACAGCGCCGACGGCGTCTACCTCAACTTCGAGCCGCTCGGCATCGTCGAGTTGCCGCGCCTTTTCCTGACCAGCCCCGAGGGCGGCGGAATCGGCTTCGACGCCTTCGGCTCCACGAAGGCAGCCGTCAAGTCCGGCAAGTACACGCTGGCGCACCCCGCTGACTCGGTCAGCACGCTCGCGGGCGATCAGGTGCAGACGGCGCTGGCCAGCAGCCACCACGACTACCTCTACTTTACGACGCAGAAAGCCGGCCCGGGCAGCATCCTGATCGACTTTTCGATCACGCGCCACCTCGTGGCCGTCTTCGGCACGGCGCTGGTGCTCTTGCTGCTGGCGCTGGGAGTGGCGCAGAAGTACAAGCGCGGCCTCGGGCGCGAGGAAGCCCCGCGCGGAACGTGGCAAAACATGGTCGAGGTCATGATCGTCTTCATGCGCGACGAAGTGACCAAGCCCGCCCTCGGACGCCATTACAAACGCTACCTGCCCTACATCCTTACGGTCTTCTTCTTCATCCTGATCGGCAACCTGCTGGGGCTGTTGCCGTGGGGCATCACGGCCACCTCCAACATCATGGTGACCGGCACGCTGGCGCTCTTCACCTTCCTCATCACGCAGTTCTCCGGCACCAAAGAGTACTGGCAGCACACGCTCAACCCGCCCGGCGTGCCGTGGTTCGTGAAGCCTTTTCTGGTGCCCGCCGAGATCATCGGCCTCTTCACCAAGCCACTCGCGCTGGCTTTCCGCCTGTTCGGGAATATGCTCTCCGGCCATATCGTGCTCATCAGCATGCTGGGGCTGATTTTCATCTTCACCGCGCAGTTCGGCACCGGCGTTGGGATCGGGTCGATCTTCGTGAGCATCCCGCTGACGATCTTCATGTACGGCATCAAGCTGGCGGTGAGCTTCATTCAGGCGTACATCTTCGCCATCCTGTCGGCGCTATTCATCGGGCTGGCCATCGAGGAGCACGAGCACGAGGGCGAGTCCCACGCGGAGGAGCAGGAAGCGGGCGGGCCGCGCCCGCACGACGACATCGACGACTTCATGGACCGCTCCGAGCACTTCGGCCCGAAGGACAAGCCCATGCTCAGAGGCGACGGTGAAACCGCGCCCGCCGGGCAGACGACCCTTTCGCAGACAGCCGGGTGAACGGCGCGGCGCGCCGGACGGCGGACCGCAGACGATGGACGGCCGTCCTTCGACCCGTGGCGTTTTCTCAAATTCAGACGCCTGTCATCACCGCTCCGACAGCGGCGGAAGACACGAACGACGACCCACGGAAAAACGACTTGCGAAACGGCGGCGCGCCCGTCCGCCTCTCCCCTTTGAAACCGGGCACCCCCCTCACCTTCTACGCCTCACACGCACACGATTACACAAGCATGAACGCAGCAGCACTGGCATACCTCGGCGCGGGCATCGGCATCGCAGGCGCCGCCCTCGGCGCAGGCATCGGCATCGGCAACCTCGCCGGCCCGGCCATGGAAGGCACCGCCCGCCAGCCGGAGGCCGCCAACGACATCCGCACCTCGATGATTATCTCCGCCGCCCTGATTGAGGGTGTGGCTATTATCGCGGAGATTGTCGCCATCCTCCTGATCTTCACCTCGTGAGCTTCGGCGGCGCAACCGCCTCGCTTGTCGATGGTAGTGAGGAGTGGTTTCTGAGCCGCCGGCGACGTAGGCGGAAGAAACCCATTCACCATCAAGCGAGCCGCAGGCGAGGGGCCTTGCGTCATGCCCTTGTGGCGCTGACACCATCTACCCGCCTGCAAAGAAGCCGCCCTCTCGCTATGACGCTTGCCTCTCCAATGGCGATGCCCATTCCTCCGACGACGATGCTGGCCGCGCAGGTCGAAACGCCCACGCCCAACCTGCTCGAACCCAACCTCGGGCTGGTCGTCTGGACGGCGGTGGTGTTTCTGGCCGTACTCTGGATCTTGTGGAAGTACGCGTGGGGTCCCATCACTGACGCTCTCGAAGAGCGCGAGCAGCGCATCGACGAGTCGATGACCAAAGCCGAGCGCGCCCTCGAAGAGGCCAAGCAAATCCAAGCCGAGAACGAGAAAAACCGCCGCGAGGCCGAGCAGAAGGCGCGCGAGATTCTCCGCGAGGCGCGTGAGGAAGCGGAACAGCTCCGCGAGGAGGAAAAACAGAAAACCCGCGCGGAAATTCAGGAAATGCAGCAGCAGGCCCGCGCCGACATCGAGCGCGAAAAGGAAAACGCCCTCGGCGAACTGCGCTCCGAGGTAGCGGACCTGGCCGTGCAGGCCGCTGGCAAGATCATCGGCGAGAACCTCGACGAAAACCGCCAGCGCCGCCTCGTGGACGACTTTCTCGACGACCTTCCCCAGAATTGATGGTTTGGGATTCGGGGTTTCGGGTTCGGGGTTTTCTTAGCTCGAAACGTCGCAAACCCCAAACTCCGAACTCCAAACCCGCAACCGCGCAGCATGGCTGACGCTCAGGTGACACGGCGCTACGCGCAGGCGCTCTGCGAAGAGGCTGACCGCCAGGGCCACCTCTCGCAGGTGGACGACGACGCAGACCTGTTGCTGAAAAGCCTCGACGAAGCGCCCGAGCTGGAGCGTGTGCTGAAGAGCCCGGTCGTGCCGCAGGACAAGAAACGCGGCGTGCTCGAACAGCTCGTCGAGCCCCGCGTGGGCGGGCTGACGTACCGCTTCGTCGAGCTGCTGCTCGACAAGGACCGCGAGGAAGAGATGGGCGCCATGCTCCGCGCCTACCGCACCCTGCGCGACCGGCAGGAAGGCATCATCGAAGCTGACGTGCGCGCCGCGCATCCGCTGGACGAAGAAGCACGCTCGCGCCTGGAAGACGCCGTGAGCCGGATCACCGGCCTGCCGAACGTGCGCCTCGACGTGGCGCACGCGCCCGACCTCATCGGCGGGATGGTCGTGCGCGTCGGCGATACCGTCTACGACGGCAGCGTGCGGCACCAACTTCAGAGCCTTCACGAACGCCTCGCTCACGAAGCCGACGTCTCCGACGCACTCGAATCGAGCGGCGACGGCGAAGCGAGCGAAGACGAATCGGGCGGCGATGCGTCGAGCGACGATAGCCCGTGAGGCGCGGATCTGCGCACGCGCCGCGCGCATTCGTTTTGCCCGGGATGGCTGTTTTCTCGGGACGACATTCCGAAAGATAGGAGCACGATATATCGTGCTCCTACGCATCTGAAACACCACCCTCCAACCGGCAACGCATCATGGCCTCGGCGATTCGACCTGACGAAGTCACCTCCGTTCTCAAGCGTGAAATCGGCGGCTTTGAAGCTGACGCCGACGTCTAC
>PXTR01000040.1 GCA_003023245.1 Bacteroidetes bacterium QS_8_68_15
AGGGGCGTGACGTGGCTTTCGGTCGTTTCCTCCGCTCCCGGCAAGCAGGGGTACCACCCGCCGGAAAAAATGAACGCCCTTAATGAAAAGAAGGGCGGCCACCAGACGGCCATTCTGATGGACCCGAAGGGCAAGGTGGGCAAACGGTACGGCGCCAAGACGACGCCGCACATGTACGTCATCGACCCCGAGGGCACCCTGATCTACAAAGGGGGCATCGACGATCGCCCGACGACGGACCCGGCCGACCTCGAAGGGGCGACCAACTACGTA
The DNA here is from genome assembly GCA_003023245.1 of Bacteroidetes bacterium QS_8_68_15. The sequence continues at coordinate 274 of PXTR01000040.1, forward strand.
GTCAACGCGCTGGAGGCGTCCATGAACGGCAACGAGGTCGAGACGAAAACGGCCCGGCCCTACGGCTGCTCGGTGAAATACGCCGCGAAGTAGGAGGGCTTGGCGAGCGATCTCCGCGTGGGCGGAGTCATCGAGAGCGCGCGGGCGACCTCCTGGGCCAGCGGCGGTCTATCTCCGCGTGGGCGGAGTCATCCAATGAAAAACCGAATCGAATATCTCCGCAACCGGTCTATCTCCGCGTGGGCGGAGTCATCAGTGTCGCGCGGACAGCTGGAGATAACCTGCAAGGTCTATCTCCGCGTGGGCGGAGTCATCACCTCGTTCTGTGGAAGACGGTCCATTATGTAGGGTCTATCTCCGCGTGGGCGGAGTCATCCCTGATATGGCGCGTGAGCGACGCACAAGGAAAGGTCTATCTCCGCGTGGGCGGAGTCATCAGCTACCAGGTCGTGAAGGTGTCGGAGAAATGAGGTCTATCTCCGCGTGGGCGGAGTCATCCAGTTCGCCGTTGGCTTCCTTGCGAGCGTACAGGGTCTATCTCCGCGTGGGCGGAGTCATCCCGGAACGGGGTAAGATCCGCCCGAATCGCCAAGGTCTATCTCCGCGTGGGCGGAGTCATCAAGTCTTGCCCGGTGAAGAGGGGACCGACCTGGGGTCTATCTCCGCGTGGGCGGAGTCATCTCGCTCAACTCGAACCGCTTTCGCAGAGAAGCAGGTCTATCTCCGCGTGGGCGGAGTCATCTGTCGGCGAAGGAACAGTGTTTCAAGATCATTAGGTCTATCTCCGCGTGGGCGGAGTCATCGTGCCTTCCTCCTCCACGAGCATCGAGTCCATGGGTCTATCTCCGCGTGGGCGGAGTCATCGCTCGCGATACGGGAGTCACCCGCACGTGACCGGGTCTATCTCCGCGTGGGCGGAGTCATCGGTCTTGTGGCTTACATGTGGCACCGTGGTGACGGTCTATCTCCGCGTGGGCGGAGTCATCCCGGCCCGGTCGCGGTAAGAGCCCCGACGAAGGGGTCTATCTCCGCGTGGGCGGAGTCATCAAATTTTGCCGTGAATATCTCCAAACCTTGGCGGGTCTATCTCCGCGTGGGCGGAGTCATCCTCGCTCACGCGGTCGGCCACGATGCGCGAAAAGGTCTATCTCCGCGTGGGCGGAGTCATCCCACCATGAAAGACCTGCCTGGCGAGGAGCTGAGGTCTATCTCCGCGTGGGCGGAGTCATCCACGTCGCGATCTCGCCAGCGCGGCGAAGCAGAGGTCTATCTCCGCGTGGGCGGAGTCATCGCATCGAGCGAGTAAATGAGTGAGCCTCAGCGGGGTCTATCTCCGCGTGGGCGGAGTCATCCTGTGCCACTTTGTCGGCCCGGGAGCGACGGGGAGCCGCTTCAGAGCGTCAAAGCGCCCGCATAGGAGCAACGCGCGCCATTTTTGCAGCGGCGCGAGCGGTGCAGGGCTTCACAACGTATCCATCCGTGGGTTCGCTGTCAAGCCTCGCCGCGGGCTTCCGCACGGCGGTCCGGGCGCGACGGCAGCGCAACGACCCAGACCCTCAAACACTACCCAGCGCCTCCAGCGGTTCGACGCGGGCGGCGCGGCGGGCCGGGAAAAACGCCGCCGCCAGGCTCACCGCCAGTGTGACGGCGAGGATGCCCAGAGCCGTCCACGCGGGCGTGTGGAAGACGCTGATTGCCGGCAGGCCGCGCTGTACCAGAAAGTAGCCCACCAGCGCGTCGAGGCCCAGCGTCACGAGCCAGCCCAGCGCGAGCCCCGCCAGGCCGCCGAGCAGGCCCAGCAGTCCGCCCTCCAGCACGAACAGGCGCGTCAGGTCGCCCTCCGCGCCGCCGACGGCCTTCATCACGCCGATCTCGCTGAAGCGCTCGCGCACGTTCATCGCGGTGGTGTTGGCGATGCCGACGGTGGCGACCAGAAGCGCGATGAGGCCGACGACCGTGAGCGCCAGGTCGGTGATGAGGAAGAGCCGCTCCAGGCGGTCGAACTGTTCGCGGAAGCTGGTGGTGTAGACGCCCATCTCCTCGACGGCGGAGCGCACCGCCGCGTGGCGGCCCGCGCCGGCGAGCTGTATGCGCGCGGCCCGGTAGCCCTGTTCGGACGCCCCCCGGTTCAAAAGTAGATCGAGCGTGGAGAAAAACGAAATCTTCGGCATCTGCTTCGCCCGCCCCAGCGGCAGCAAGACGCGGGAGAAGCCCGAGAGCGCCGTGTCCTCGCTCGACAGCAGCCCCGCCACGCGCATCGGCACCTCGCGCTCGTCGATCGGCAGCGCCGAGAGGCCGCGCTGAAGCATCGCCGTGGCCGCACCGATCCCCGAAAAGTCGAGCGTGGCGGTCGTCACCGTCAGTGTGTCGCCGACGATGTCCGCCGGGGCACCGTCGTAGCCGAGGCGTCGCGCCATCGACGGGCTCACCAGGAGCGCGCGCGCATCGGTCGAGTCGAAGAAGGCGCCGTGGGCCGGCCGGTACGCCTTCAGCCGGCGGAAGCGCATTGGGATCGCCTCGGCGTTGGCGACGACGGCCTGGGCGCCGCTGGTTGCACTGTCGCCGCTCGTCGCCGCCGCCGTGCTGCGCGCAATCTGCACGGGAAAGCCGATCTCCGGGTAGGCCGCCATCACCCCGTCGAGCCGGTCGATTTCGGTGAGCAGGCTGTCGGTGAGCGGGACCGTAGCCTCCGCCGCACTGTCGCCGCGCGCGGAGTCGGGGCGGAAGGCCAGGCCGCCGAGCTTGCCCAGCGCCGAGGGGCTGGAGGTCACGCGCAGCGTGTTGTAGAGCCGCAGCGCGTCGAACTCGCCGCGCACGGCCCGCTGCACGCCGCTACCGTAGGACAGGAGCGCCACAAGCGCCGCCGCCCCGATCATCACGCCGACGAGCGTCAAAACGCTGCGCGCGCGGTTGCGCCGCAGGTTCGCCGCCGCCATCTTGAGCAAGTCGGTCGAGCGCATGGTTTTTGGGAAGGTGTGAAGGGCTCGCTTCGCTCGCCGAGGGGGGGGTGTGAAGGTGGAGGGAGTGAGCAACGTCCCTTTTCACCTTTGCTCTCTTCCCCTCGTCCCTTCTCCCCCTTCCCACCATCCTAAACGAGTTGTCCGTCGCGCAGGCGAAACACGTCTTCCGCTGCGTCTTCGACTTCCGCGAAGTGGTGCGTGACGACGACGACGGTGCGGCCCTGCTCGTCGTGGATGTCGCGGAGGAGGTCGATGACGGCCGCACCGGTCTCGGCATCGAGATTGCCGGTCGGCTCGTCGGCCAAGAGCAGCGGCGGGTCGCCGGTCAGGGCGCGCGCGACGGCCACGCGCTGCTGCTCCCCGCCGGACAGCTCGGCGGGGCGGTGCCCGGCGCGGTCCGCGAGGCCCACCTGCGCGAGGCACGCCTCAGCGCGGGCGCGGCGGCGCTCCGGGGCGCCGCCGGCGAGGATCATCGGCAGGGCCACGTTCTCCAGCGCCGTCATGGTGGGGACGAGGTGAAACTGCTGAAAGACGATCCCGACCATGCGCCGCCGGAACTGCGCCTGCTCGCCGCGCGAGAGGTCGGCCAGGCGCCACTCGCCGAGGCGAATCTGGCCGTCGGAAGGCCGGTCGAGCGCGGCGGCGAGGTGCAGGAGCGTCGACTTGCCGGAGCCGCTCGGTCCCACGACGGCGGCGAAGCGGCCGGCCGGCACCGTCAGCGACACGTCGCGCAGGGCGTCGACAGCAGAGCGCCCGCGCCGGTAGCGCTTCGAGACGCCCCGCAGCGCGAGGTCGGCATCGTGGGGCTGCTGCTGCGCAGGAGAAGAGGCGGCCATGCGGGGCGGCGGGGCGTCGCCGGGGAAGATACTACATGTTGTTCTACTTCGGGGGACCGATCGTCGTTTGTTCGACTCCACGAAGGCTTCTTGGATTTGACTGCCGTCCGCCCTCCACGGTCCACCGTCCCCACTCACGCCGTGGCGCTGCGCTTGAAAATGCCCTCATCGTTGACGTGGCCGACGTAGCGGCCCAGGACGGTCACCTCCTCGAACACGTCGGGCGTGATGTGAATGTCGTCGTATTCCTCGTTGGCCGGCTCCAGGCGCAGCCCCCGGTCGCCGTGGTAGACGCGCTTCAGCGAGGTTTCGCCGTCGTAGAGCACCGCCCCGATGCCGCCTTCGGGAATGTCTTCGTCGATGAGGAGAACGTAGTCGCCGTCGTGGATGTCGGCCCCGTTCATCGACTGCCCGGCCACGCGAATAGCGAACAGCTCGTCGAGGTTGGGAAAGAGCGTGTCGAGCGTGATGGTGCCGAGGTCCGCCTCGACGGCTTCCTGGAGCGACCCGGCGGAGATGAGCCCTTTCACCGGGATACCGCCGACCGAGCGCACGGATTTTTTGTCGGCCAGGTGGTACCCCTGCTCGTCGCGCGTGAGGAAGCCCTTCTTGCGAAGCGCCTTCAGGTTCTGGGTGACGCTGTTGGGCGAGCGGTAGCCGAAGTGATCGGTAATCTCGCGGTAGGTGGGCCAGACGTCCTCCTCGCGCACGTAGCGGATGAGGTACTGGAGGAAGGCGTGCTGCTTGGCGGTCAGCTTCTTGCGACTCATGGCAGCGGGGGCAGGAAGCGGGGAACGAGCGGGCGGTTGCACATGCTTTCCACAGTTTACGGACGCCGCCGGCGTAGTTGCAAGTCGTGGGTTGTTCGCTACTGGTGAACTCTTTAGCTTAAGTGCCCGCGCAAAAATTTCGGGCACAGACGATGGACGACCGACCATGGACGATGGTTCGTCAAGACGCATCGTCCGTCGTCAATGTGTATCGCAGCTTTGACCGCGATACCGGGCCGGAGCAAAGCGAGACGTACGCGATTCGCGTCTCAGCGCCGGGCTTTTCGGGCGTCGCCGAGGCCGTCGGACGCGCACCGGCGCCCGTGCCGTTCGGGAGCCTCTCGCGCGGCGAGGCGCCGGAGCCGGAGCAGACGGAAATCGACGTGCAGCTCACTGACCCCGAAGGCCGCGACGACTATTACACCTTGTCGGTCTATCAGCAGGCCGTGCGCAGCGACACCGTCGGGCTACAGGTGGAACTGTCATTCTCTTCCACCAGCCCGCTGTTGCAAGAAAACGCGCAGGAGCAGTTCATCGACGATGGGCCGGGCAAGGTGCGCACGACCTACTACGACGGCGCGCTCTTTAGCGACACCGCCTTCGAGGGAGAGACGCGCCGCATGAGCATTCGCTTTACCGCCGACAACATTGGTGGCCTTCCCCCTGACGTCGAGAAGCGCACCGTCGTGGTGCTTACCTCGCTTTCGGAAGACCGCTACGAGTACCGGCGCACCCTGCGCCTCAGCGAGCGCACTGGCGAAAACCCCTTTTCTGGACCGGTGCAGATCCACTCCAACGTGCGCGGCGGGTTGGGCATTTTCGCCGGCGCGGCCCGCGTAGGGCGCGTCGTATTGCGCGAGGGGGCTTCGCCGTGAACACCTACTGCCGTTCTTCGGCGAAGCGCGCCTCGAGATGCGTGTGCATCGCGTCGAGCGCGCGCCGGCGGTGACTGACCGCGTTTTTGGCCTCGGCGCTCATCTCGGCGAAGGTCTGGTCGGCGGGGGCGTCGTTGGGGACGAAGAGTTCGTCGTAGCCGAAGCCGCCGTCGCCGCGTTCGCTGCGGGCGATGCGGCCCCGGCAGACGCCTTCGACGCAGTGCGTATCGCCGGGGTCGTCACGGGAGGCGTCGGCGGGGGCGGCCAGGGCGACGACGGTGCGAAACTGCGCGCCGCGGTCGGCCCGGCCGTCGAGGGTGCGCAGCAGCTTGCGCCGGTTGTCGGCGGCGGTGGCGTCGGCGCCGGCGAAGCGCGCGGTGTGCACGCCGGGACGCCCGTCGAGCGCGTCGACTTCCAGGCCCGTGTCGTCGGCGAGGGCGGGGACGGAGGCGAAGGCGGCGAGCGTTTCGGCTTTTTTGCGCGCGTTGCCGTCCAGCGTGTCGCGGTCTTCGACGACGGCGGGCGCACCGGGAAACTCGTCGAGCGTGCGCAGGCGGACGGGCAGCTCGGAGAGCAGGGCGCGCAGCTCGGCAACCTTGCCGTCGTTGCGCGTCGCCAGGAGGAGGTCGAACGGGTCGTTCACGGAGAGGGGGGAGTGATGGGCGTCAAGTAGGTCCGGAACAGTACGCTGATGATGCGGTCAGTAGCAACGACGGAGGGCCTTTTGTCATTACCCTCGCGTGGTGCGCAAGCGGACCGAAGGTCGTGCCTCTGACGCTGCTGACGACGTTCTCGGCCCGAAAAGCCGTCGTCCACGGTCCGCCGTCTGTCGTCGGTCAGCAAGCGGAGTTTCGCTGATCTACGTAATCGGGCGGCTCGTCGGTTTGGAAAGCTAACGGCCAACGGCCGGAAGCGCCACCCGGCGCCGGAAGCGCGAAACATGGCCGGGCACATGCTGTTGCAGAAAAGTACCTATTTTCGGAAGGGCTGCTCTCCAGCCTCGCTTCCGGTTTTCGCTTTCCTCGAATAATTATCCCGAACATCCCTTGCCCGTTGGAGTCAAAGTTCGCGACAAAGAATCCATCGACCGCGCCCTCAAGCGCTTCAAGCGCACGGTGGGCCGCAGCCGCGTGTTGCGCGACTACCGCAAAAAGATGTCGTACACCAAGCCTTCCGAGCAGCGCCGCCTCGATGAGAAGCGCTCAGTGCGTCGCCGCCACCGCCGCCGCAAAGAAAGCCGCCGCCCGCCGCGCTAAATAAGCGGCGCGCAGCCGGTTAGGCGATCTTACCGAAAGCCGCTTCCACGCTGGGGCGTTCCCAGTGGCGGAAGCGGCCTTTGCTATGGGCGCACGGCCTTGTTTCCCCAAAGGCTGACTGCTAAAGGGCTGACCGCTACGCGCCCGGCGCGACGACCGCCTTGATGACGCCGTCGTCGTAGCGCGCGCCCTGCGCCAGCGCCTCGGGCGTCTCCTCGAGCGCGAAGCGGTGCGTCACCAGCGAGGCGAGGTCGACGGCGCCGCGCTCTACCATCTCGATGGCGCGCGGGTAGACGCGCTTCATGCGGCGCGAGAATTTGACGGTCAGTTCCTTGCGGCGGGCCTGCGCGGCGGTGAGGTCGTAGGCGTCGCCTTCGGGAATCCCGACGAGCACGACGCGCCCGCCGATGGCGGCGGCCTCGGTCGCGTGCTGAATTCCGACCGGTGCGTTCGTCGCTTCGAGCACCACGTCGGCACCGCGTCCGTCGGTCCACTCCATGACGGCGTCGTGCGTTGCGGCCGCCGCGTCCGCTGCGCTGGGCAGCTTCGTTGCCGCCTCGGTGCGGTAAGCGAGCGGGTCGACGATGTAGACGCGGCCCGCCCCGGCGCGGCGCGCCACCTGCGCCAGCAGCAGCCCGATGGGGCCGGCGCCCAGCACGGCGACCGTCTCCATCGGGCGAAGCTCGGCGAGGTCGACGGCGTGAATCGCCACGCCCAGCGGTTCGAGGAGGGCGGCCTCGTCGGCGGTGAACGCCGGCGGCACCGGGACGACCTCTTCCGGGCGGGCGACGAGCCATTCGGCCAGCCCACCGGGGTGCGGCGCCGCGCCCTTGAAGCGCACGTGCGGGCAGAGGTTGGGATCGCCGCGCCGGCACCACTCGCACGCGCCGCACGGACGCGCCGGGTCGACGGCCACCAGCGCGCCGGGGGCCCGGTCGAGGCGCTCGGCGCTCTCCTCGGACACCGCGGCGGCAATCTCGTGACCCGGCACGAATGGGAGGTCGTCGTGCTCCCCGTCGCCGCCGGTCGTCCCTTCGTAGAACAGGTGCAGATCGCTTCCGCAGATCCCGACGCTGCGCACCGTCAGCAGCACCTCATCGCCGTCGGCCGCAGGCCGGGGCAGGCGTTCGACGCGCACGTCGCCGGGGCCGTGCAGCCGCGCGGCACGCATCGTGGGTTCGGAACGCGAAGACCCGTCGTCGCCGCTCATGTGCGCTTTGCGTCAGGCGTTTGGGTAAGGGGTGAGTGACTCGTGATCCGTGACTCGTGAGGTTGTGTGCCACGGATGCTAAAAAAAGAGGCAAGCGCCGATGCTTTCGGAATAGCCTCTGCGGGTAGAGGAAAGCCGGAAGCGACGCGGCCCGGCTTCATCACGCAACACGAATCACGCAATACGCCTCACTCTTGCCCGTAGTACGCCTCCGCGCCGTGTTTTCGCAGGTAGTGTTTGTCGAGGAGCGCGCGGTCGAGCGGGTCGGCGTCGGGGGCGAGTTGGTAGGTGTCGAGCGCCTTGCGCGCGACCGATTCGAGGACGACGGCGTGTTCGACTGCGGCGTCCAGGTCCGCGCCCCAGGCGAAGGGGCCGTGTCCGTGCACCAGCACGCCGGGGATTTCCAGCGGGTCCAGGTCGTGCTCACGAAACCGCTCGACGACGACCGCGCCGGTGTTTTTTTCGTAGTCGCTCTGGATTTCCGCTTCACGCATGGCGCGGGTGACCGGGATGGCGCCGTAGAAGTGATCCGCGTGGGTCGTGCCCAGGCACGGCTCCGCCGACGCCGGTGAACTGCCGGTACAGGTGGCGGTGGGTTGGGGTGTCAGAGGAGGGCTTGAGGTCGCCTTCGACGCGCTCGCCCGTCTGGAGCGACAGGACGGGCACGTCGTCGGGTGTGAGCGTGTCGTAGGCCACCCCGCTGGGCTTGATCGCCATGACGCCGGCGTCGCGGTCGACGGCGCTGGCGTTGCCCCAGGTTAGCTCCACGAGTCCAGCTTCGACGATGTCCTGGTTCGCCTGCCAGACGGTCTGTTTGAGCGTGTCGTAGGCCATTGAAGGGGGGAGGGTGCTGTGTCAAGCGTGAATGTTTGACTTCCAGGCTGGCTACCTATCCCTTTCGGATGCGGGGGGCAACACGGATCACGCAACACGCATCACGCAACACGGATCACGCAACACGCATCATTCCTGAACCACCTCGCGCATGTGCACGACCGCGAAGGCCAGTTCGAGGGCCTGCTCGTAGTTGAGCCGCGGGTCCACGACCGACTTGTAGGCACGCTCCAGGTCCGTCTCCGTTAGGCCGCGCGCGCCGCCTACGCACTCGGTCACGTCTTCGCCGGTGACTTCGATGTGGAGGCCGCCCAGGTGCGACCCCTCGGCGGCGTGGATGGCGAAGGACTGCTCGACCTCCTCGCGCACGTTGTCGAAGTGGCGTGTCTTGACGTCGTCGGTGGTGCGCTCGGTGTTGCCGTGCATCGGGTCGCAGCACCAGAGCGCCGAGCGCCCCGCTTGCTGCATCGCCTCAATCAGCGACGGCAGGCGGTCTTCGACCGTGTCGGCGCCGAGGCGCGTGATGAGCGTCAGACGGCCCGGTTCGTCGTCGGGGTCGAGCGCGTCGGCGAGGGCGACCAGGTCGTCCGGCGCCAGGTCCGGCCCCACCTTCAGCCCAATGGGATTGGAAATGCCGCGCATGTACTCCACGTGCGCCTCGTCGAGGTGGGCGGTGCGCTTTCCGATCCACGGCAGGTGCGTACCCAGGTTGAAGTAGCCGTCGGTGTGCGGGACGGTGCGGGTGAGCGCCTCTTCGTAGGGCAGGTGCAGCGCCTCGTGGCTGATGCGGAAGGACGTCCGCTCCAGCTCGGGGAGCGGGCGGTCGCCGGCGACGGTGTCGACGAAGCCGAGCGCCTGCTGGATGTCGTCGATGACCGCCTCGTACTCCGCACGCTGCTGCGAGTGGGCCACGAAATCGACGTCCCAGTACTCCGGGTGGTGCAGGTCGGCGAAGCCCCCTTCGGTGAGGGCGCGCACCAGGTTGAGCGTCATCGCCGAGCGCTGGTAGGCGCTGAGCATCCGCTCGGGGTCGGGCCGGCGCGCCTCCTCGGTGAAGGCGGGGTCGTTGACGAGGTCGCCGCGGTAGCTGGGGAGCGTCGTGCCCTGCTGCGTTTCGGTGTCGGAGGAGCGCGGCTTGGTGAACTGCCCGGCGAAGCGCCCCACCCGCACCACGCGCGTGCCGAGGCCGTAGGTCAAGACGATGCTCATCTGGAGCAAAATCTTGAGCCGCGCGGTGATGACGTCGGCGGAGCACTCGTCGAATAGCTCGGCACAGTCGCCGCCCTGGAGCAGAAACCGGTCGCCCGCTTCCGCCTCGGCCAGTTGGTTCTTGAGCGCGGCGACCTCCCAAGACGTCACCAGCGGCGGCAGCGTTTCGAGCTCCCGAAGGGCCGCCCCGAGCGCCGCGTCGTCGGGATAGGTCGGCTGCTGGCGGGCGGTGCGTTCGCGCCAGGAGGCCGGCGTCCAAGACGGCGGGACGGCGGAGGCAGTCGTTTCGGCGGCGGGGGCGTCAGTGGACATCGGCGAGGGGAAGTCCGTGTTACGGAAAAGAGACACGGGGCCAACGTCCGCGTCTGCGAAGGGTTCGAGCAAGGAAGCGAACCCCGGCGCAAAACGCAAAGCGCGCGCCGCCGAGCCGCCCGCCGCCGGACGGGTCTTCAGCATATCCTCACGCGCGCATTGCGGGCGCTGAGCACGACCGCCCGCCCGAACAAGCCGCCCGCCGCGCCGCGGTCGGGGCCGGTGAGCCGCGCGGCTCGGGCGTAGGAGCCGTCTTCCGGGCGGCGCGTGAAGATGTAAGCGCTGCTTCGCCCTTCTGTGCCGCGCACGCTGTCGACCGGCGCGCCGACGAGGACGGTGTGGCCGTGCTTGTCAGCCGCAACGGCGGCTCCGAAAAACCCCGCCTCGGCGGCGGCGTCGGGAGGAGACAGTTCCGTTTCTTGCGCCTGCACCGGGGAACGGGCGGCCAGCCCTAACAACGTCGCCGCCAACAGCAAGACGAAGTATCGCCCGGCTTGCGGTGTACGCAACAGTCGGGGCATCGGCCGGAAGGGAAAATGCGAGAGACGCCCGCCGGAAACTGCGGGGTTAGAGCGAAGTCTATGTTTTGCAAGCTAATGCGACCCCGCCCCGCATGACAATAGGTCCCTGCGTCTTCTTCTTAATTCCTTGACCAAGTCCGCGCCTCTTCGTTCGACCGACGGACCGACCGCGAACGCTCCTCGTCACCCTTACAGCCCGTAGATCGCGCTGAACTTCTCGTGGGCGTAGTTCAGCCACGGCCCGGCCGACAGCGTCTCGCCGGTGACGCGCTCCAGCAGGTCGGCAGCCTGGAGTTTGCGCCCGTGCCGGTGAATGTGCTCGCGCAGCCATTCGCGAAGCGGGGTGAACGCGCCGCGCGCAAGCTGCGCGTCGAGGTCCCCCAGGTCGGCCCGAGCCTGCCGGAAAAGTGGCACGCTCATGAGGGTGCCCAGCGTGTAGGTCGGGAAGTATCCGAACGCGCCCATCGGCCAGTGCACGTCTTGCAAGACGCCGTTGGCGTCCGAGTCGGGGACGACGCCGAGATAGTCGTCCATTGCCGCGTTCCAGCGCTCGGGCAGGTCCTTCACGGCAAGGCGCCCTTCGATGAGTGCACGCTCGATTTCGAAGCGCAGCATCACGTGCAGGTTGTAGGTCACCTCGTCGGCCTCCACGCGGATCAGCGAGGGCTCCACCCGGTTGGCGGCGCGGTAGAACGACTCTTCCGATACGTCCGACAGCTGCTGCGGGAAGTGCTCTTGGAGCGTCGGGAAGTACCATCGCCAGAACGCGCGGCTGCGGCCGACGAGGTTTTCCCAGAGGCGCGACTGGCTCTCGTGCAAGCCCAGCGAGGCCCCCTCCGCCAGCGGCGTGCGCTCCAGTTCCTCGGCGACGCCCTGCTCGTAGAGGCCATGGCCGGCTTCGTGGAGCGTGGCGAAAAAGCCGGCGCCGAAAAACTGCGGGTCGAAGCGCGTCGTGAGCCGTACGTCGCCGGTCGAAAAGGAAGTCGTGAACGGGTGCGCCGAGCGGTCCTGCCGCCCGCGCCCGAAATCGTATCCGAAGGCGCGGATCACCTCCTCGCCGGCCGCCTGTTGCACGTCGGGAGCGAATTCGCCACGCAGGCAGGCGTCGTCGACCGGCTCGGCCTCTCCGATGGCGTTCACGAGCGGGACGAGGTCGTCGCGCAGCTGCTCGAAGAGCGGCGCCACGTCGGCGGTGCGCGCGCCGGGTTCGTACTCGTCGAGGAGCGCGTCGTAGGGCGTCGCGTCTCCGCCCGCCCCGTATCCGATCGCCTCGGCCTTCTCGCGATTCAGCTCCACGAGGCGCCGGAGGTGCGGAGCAAAGGCGTCGAAATCGTCCTCGGCGCGCGCGGCTTTCCATGCCTCTTTCGCCTCGGAGGCGGTCTGCGCGAGGCGCGCGACCAGATCCGACGGCAGCTTGCGCTTGCGTTCGTAGTCGCGCTGCGCGACGCGCACGAGCGCCGCGTCGTCGTTCGACAGCGGATCGTCGTCGTCGAACTGCGGGGCGAGGTCGTCGAGCAGCGCGCCCACGTCGTCGCGGGTGAAGGCCCGGTGCGCGAGGCGCTGAAGCGTCGAGAGCTGACGGCTGCGCGCGGCGGCTCCGCCTTCGGGCATGAACGTTTCCTGATCCCATGACAGCACGGCGGCGGCGGCTTCGAGGTCGGCCGCTTCGGCAAGGTGCGCTTTGAGTTGACGTAGTTTGCTGGTCGGTTGGTTCATCAGTTTGGGAGTTGTTGGTTTGCCCACTTCGTTCGCGTTTGATTGTTGGTCATTGGTGGTTGGTTTTCGCGTTTGCGAAGCGTCTGCCGATCGAGAACCAAAAATGAAAAACTCAGGAAGTCTCGAAGCGATCCGACGAATGCTCATCGCCCTGATGAAAAAGGTCGGCACGAACCGCTAACCAACCAAAAACCGACGACCAAAAACAAAAAACCAACAACCAAAAACTACCCCCGCAACCCCCTCGGCAGCACGACCCGCTCGACCGCCTCCAGCAGCGCCAGCAGCAGCATCGTCAGCACCGCCGCCGGGACCGTGCCTTCCAGGATCAGCCCCAGGTCCGCGCGCCGAATGCCCGTGAGAATCGGCTGCCCGTAGCCGCCCGCCCCGATCAGTGCGCCGAGCGTAGCGGTGCCCACGTTGATGACGGCCGCGATCTTGACCCCCGCCAGCACCGAGCGCGCCGCCAGCGGAAGCTCCACGCGCCGCAGCTTCGCCCACGGCGAGAGGCCCAGCGCGTCGGCGGAGGCGCGCGTCGGACCGTCAATGTCACGCAGGCCGGTGTAGGTGTTCCATACGACGGGCAGCAGGCTGTACAAAAAGAGCGCCGTCACGGCCGGGACGCGCCCCAGCCCCAGCGGCGGCACCATCAGCGCCAGGAGCGCCAGCGAGGGCACCGTGTACGTCAGCCCCACCGCCAGCAGCAAGCCTTGCCCGGCGAGGCCCCCTTTG
>PXTR01000034.1 GCA_003023245.1 Bacteroidetes bacterium QS_8_68_15
GCCGTGCTTTTGTCCGAGCAGGGCTGGGACGTGATCGGGCTGACGATGAAGACATGGGACTACCGCACCGCCGGCGGTGCGGACCCGGACGAGGAGGTCGGCTGCTGCTCGCTCGAATCGATGAATGACGCGCGCAGCGTGGCCAACAAGTACGACTTCACGCACTTCGTCGTCGACATCCGCGAGGAGTTTGGCGACTGGGTCATTGAGCGCTTCACCGAGGAGTACCTGGCCGGGCGCACGCCCAACCCGTGCGTCCTGTGCAACACGCACATCAAGTGGGACGCGCTCCTGCGCCGCGCCGACCAGTTGGGTTGCGACAAGATCGCCACGGGCCACTACGCGCGCCTTTCGCAAAATGAGGACACCGGGCGCTACACCGTGCGCCGGGGGGTGGACGCGAAGAAAGACCAGAGCTACGCCCTCTGGGGGCTGCCGCAGGACCAGCTCCAGCGCTCGCTCTTCCCGCTGGGCGCGTACGAGAAGCCGGAGATTCGCCAAATGGCCGAAGACTTTGGCCTGCACCGCGTGGCCGACAAGCCCGACAGCTACGAAATCTGCTTCATCCCGGACAACGACTACCACCGCTTTCTCAAAGACGAGGTGGACGGGCTCGAATCGACGCCGAGACCAACACGATCACCGTCGGCCCGCGCTCCGAGCTGATGCAGCAGCGGCTCGTGGCGCGGGAGATCAACCTGATGGGGCGCGCGTCGCTGGCGGAGGAGCGCCCGGCGATCGGCATGGTTCGCTACAACGACAAGCCGGGGGCGCCCTGCCTGGTGCGCCAGACCGGCGAGGACGAGTTAGAGGTGCACTTCGCCGAACCGAAGCGTGCGATCACGCCCGGGCAGTCGGTCGTGCTCTACGAGGGCGACGAAGTGCTGGCCGGCGGGTGGATTCACGAGGTCGGTGAGCCGGGAGCGGCGTCGGGAGAGGAGCGCGAGCCGTCTGCTGAACGGACTGCCGTTGCGGAGCGGTAGGTCGTTGGTCGTTGGTCGTTGGTCGTGAAAAAATGGGCGTTCAGCTTGACGTTTACAATGTCAAGTTTGCGCGCCGTTTTTCTCCCGCCCTCCCGCACTCGGCCATGCCTCGTCTCCCGCTGACCGTAGCCCTTGCGCTTCTGAGCGGCGTCGCCCTGCTGGCGGCGGCCGCGTGCACCAACCCGGGCGGCTCGCTGCCGGACCCCGAAGTGCCGGGGGCGGGGGAGCGCGAGTTGCCGCCGCCGGAAGACGTGGTGAGCGGCCTCGGGACGGTACGCTACGTGGAACTGGAGGGCGGCTTCTACGGGATCGTAGCCAACGACTCGACGCGCTACCTGCCGCAGAATCTGGGAACGGACTACCGCGAAGACGGCCTGCGCGTGCGTTTTCGGGCGGTCGCGCAGGACAGCGCGGCGACGATGCAGATGTGGGGGCGGCCCGTCGAGATACTCGACATTCTTCGGGTGGAGTGACCGCTGGAAGTGACCTCCTGGGAAAGAGAATGGGCAACGCGACGGCGCTTCGGTTGTTCGCAAAAGGAACTCTTCCTTCAACCGGCCGATTCGACGGGAGACGGCGACCGGGGATCTTTCGCCATGATCCTCGGCGCGTTCGATGGGAGCCGGTCGGCTTCCCTTCCGCTCTCGTTTTTCTCTTTCTTTTCCAGCGCGCACGGCCCACTCGTTTCATGGACCAGACGGATCTTTCTCAGATCGACGACTATCAGTGGGAGGTGCCGACCTCCTTTCGGGACGGAATGCGGGTTCCGGTGCGCATTTTCGCTAATGAGGCGCTGATCGGACGCGTGCTCGAAAGCCGCGCTCTCGAGCAGGCCATCGCGGTGGCGATGCTCCCGGGGCTGGTGGGCCATCTGGTGGTGATGCCGGACGTGCACGCCGGGCAGGGGGCTCCGTTCGGCGTGGTAGCGGCGGTGAAGTACCCCGTCGGTGTCATCGCGCCGGGGGCCATCGGCCACGACGTGGGCAGTGGCGTGCGCCTCTTGGGCTCGACGCTCGACGCTGAAAATCTTACAGATGATGACCTCGACGCCCTCGCCGACGCCCTCTCCGCGTACGTGCCCAGCGGGGCCGAGGCGGAAGGCACGCTCAACGTGGGCAAAGCCGAGATCGACCACATCGCTAAAAGCGGCGCGCAATGGGCGCTCCGGCAGGACATGGCCGAGCAGGACGACCTGGTGCGCGCCGAGGAAGGCGGCCGCCTCAACGAAGCCGAACCCGGCAACGTCAGCGACGAGGCGCGCGCGCTGGGGGCCAAGCAGCTCGGCACGCTCGGCACCGGCGAGCACTTCATCGAGGTCGGCGTGGTCGACGAGGTGTTTCACCCGCCCGCCGCCGAGACGATGGGGACCCCCGAAGGCTCGCTCGTGGTGCAGATCCACTGCGGCTCGCGCGGGTACGGACGCCAGATCTGCACCGACTACATCGACCGCTTTCAGGAGGAGGCCTCCACGCACGGCGTCGAGCCGCCGTCGCCGGAGCTGGCCTGCGTACCGCTCGAATCGAAGGGGGCCAGTGACTACATGGTACGCCTACGCTAACCGGCAGGTGCTGGCGCACCGCGTGCGCGAAGCCTTCGGCGAGGTGATCGAAGAGGACAGCGACGAGGCCGCCGCAACCAACGTCAGCGATGCGGCCAACGGCGAAGGAGACGTCAACGGCGAAGAAGGCGCCGGTGACGACGACGACCAAAACGGGGACGATCACAGCGGCGACGAGGTGCCGCTGCCGACCGATGCGCTGCACACCGTCTACGACGTGGCGCACAACCTGGGCCAGCTCGAGATGCACCAGGTGGGGCGCAAGCACCTGCGCTGCTACGTGCACCGCAAGGGGGCCGCGCGCGCCTTCGGCCCCGGCACGCCGGGCATCTCGCTGCCGTACCGCGCGCTGGGGCAGCCCGTGCTGGTGCCCGGCGCGATGGGGGAGGCCTCGTGGGTGCTGCTGGGCACCTCGCAGAACATGCGCAAGAGCTTCGGCTCGGCCTGCCACGGCAGCGCCCGCAACATGAGCCGCCACGACGAAGGCCACGCCGACGACGACCACGCCGCGGCGGCCCGGCTCGAAGGCTTGCGCGTGCGCGCCGGCGGCGACTTCACCCCCGCCGCCGAAGCGCAGCCCTCTTCCTCCTCCCCCGGCGAGGGCGGAACGGCCACGCTCCCCGAAACGACCGATCAGCTGAGCGTCGACGCCGTCGTCGACACCGTCGCCGGCGCCCGCATCGCCCGCAAAGTCGCCCGCGTCAAACCGCTTATCGTCGTGCGCGCTTAGTGGGGTGAAGGTTCAAACCTGCAACGTTAATCCTCGAAGCGGTAGCCGATGCCGTAGACCGTCTCGATGTACTTCGGGGCCGAGGGGTTCGGCTCCACTTTCTTGCGCACCGAGGCCATGTGGCGGTCGATGGTGCGGGTGATGATGTCTTCCTCGATGCCCCATACGTCGCGCAGGAGCTGCTTGCGCGTGACCGTGCGCCCGCGGTTCTGGATGAGGTAGCGCAGGATGTCGAACTCCAGCGCGGTGAAATCGACCTCCTCGCGGCCCTCGCCGTCGGAAGACGGGCGCGTGGCCTCATGCGTGGAAAAGTTAATCCGCACGTCGCCGATTTCATACACCTCCATCGGCGCCTCGTCGGGCGGGAGGGTGCGTGTGAGAATGGCGCGCACGCGGGCGACCAGCTCCTCGGCGTTGAAGGGTTTTTTGACGTAGTCCTGCGCGCCGAGGCCGAGGCCTTTGAGGATGTTTTCCTGCTCCCCGCGGGCGGTCAGCATCAAGATGGGGGCGTCGAAGCCCTCTTCCTGCGACTCTTCGAGCACCTCGAAGCCGTCCTTCTTGGGCAGCATCACGTCGAGGAGCACGATGTCGTAGGTGTCCGGCTCCATCTTTTCGAGCGCCTCCTCGCCGTCCTCGGCGGTGGTGACCTCGTACTCGTTCATTCGAAAGTACTCTTCCAGTCCGGTAAGCACGTCCGGGTCGTCCTCCACGATGAGCATGCGGTAGGTTTCCTCAGCAGCCTTGGGCATGGCGGTTTGTCCTATGGTTGGTAGCGAAAAAGACGGACACCCGCGCGGCGCCCGGCGGCTCGCTGGTCGGAGCAAAACCGGCCGGCGCCGCGCAGTAAAGCAGCAGCCGCCCATCAGTATAAGAAAGCGCAAGGGCGGATGCGAAGCCCGTGCGTCTCCGAGCGAGCACCCGTCGCGCCGCCGAGAAACCGAACGGGCAGAGGCGAGTGTAGCGAATGGCACAACCGCTGCCGCCTCGCCCCGAAACACCTTCAACGTTCAACCTGAAACTGCCCATGACCGACGACGCCCGCGACTTCCTGTTCGAGCTTCTGGAGACGCCCAGCCCTACCGGCTTCGAACTGGAGGGCCAGCGCGTGTGGGCCGGCTACCTCGATGAGGCGGCCGACCGCGTCGAGACGAACACCTACGGCTCGACCTTCGCCGTGCTGGAGGGCCGCGGCAGCGGCGAAGACGACGGCAGCGGCGACGAGAGCGCGGCTCCGCAGCTCATGCTCGACGCCCACGCCGACGAGATCGGCATGATGGTCAGCCACGTTACCGACGAGGGGTTTCTGCACGTGCGGCCCATCGGCGGGACGGACCGAAAGATCAGCCAGGCGCGGCGCGTGCGCGTGCTTACCGAGGCGGGCGATGCGATCCTCGGCGTCACCGGCCACACGGCCATCCACCTACGCGACCGCAACGACGACGACGTGCCCGAGTGGAAGGACATCTACATCGACATCGGTGCGGACGGCGAGGACGAGGCCCGAGACCGCGGCGTGCGCGTGGGGCTGCCGGTCGTTTCGGCGGAAGGGCCGGAGCAGATCACCGAGCACCGCCTCGCCGGGCGCGCCCTCGACAACCGCCTCGGCGGCTTCGTCATCGCCGAGACGCTGCGCCGCCTCTCCGAAGAAGAGAAACGCCCCGAGGCGACCGTCGTGGCGGCCAACAGCGTGCAGGAAGAAATCGGCGGCTACGGCGCGGCGATGACCGCCTTCGCTCTCGATCCCGACGTGGCCGTGGCCTTCGACGTGACGCACGCCACCGACACGCCCGGCCTGAGCGCCGCCGAGCACGGCCAGGTCGAAATGGGCGAAGGCCCCTCGGTGACGCACGGCACCAGCGCCCACCCGCGCGTCGTGGAACGCCTGACCGGCGCGGCCGACGAGGCGGACGTCCCGCTTCAGCACGAAGCCTCCAGCCGCCGCACCGGCACCGACACCGACGCGATCTTCCGCCAGCGCTCCGGCATCCCCTCCGCGCTGATGTCGGTGCCGCTGCGCTACATGCACTCGATGAGCGAGTTGGTCGACCTGCGCGACTTGGAGCACTGCATCGAGATGCAGGTCGCCTTCGCGCGGTCTCTCTCCGCCGGTGACACCTTCCGCGCAGCGCTCTGAGACGAATCAGAGGCGAAGCAGCAAACATGCGTTTCACCGCGTGAGAGATGGTTTGCTTTCACCACAAGGGGATGACCTGCGGCCCCTTTCGGGCACGATACATCGTGCTCCTACATTTTTTGCGTGGCGGCGAAAAAGGGCCTACATGGGCTTGTCGTTCCGCTCCGCATGGCGCCTCGAAATGAAAACCCTCAAAGATGGGCGCGAGCAAATACAGATCGTGTTTTAGCGATCAGCTTTCGGCGGTCCGTTCGTCGAAGGGGCCGGCCACAGCGTAACGTTTTTCGGCCTCTGGTCGTAGCGGCCGCTGCTCCTTTCGCCCAAACGCTCTCCTGCCCGGCGGCTCTCCCCGCACATGCCCGCCCGCTTCTCACGACGCGCCGCTCTCACCGCGCTGGTCGCCGTGTTTGTCGCCGCTCTCGCGCTGCCGGCGTGCGCGCCCTCGCCCTCGCAGCAGCAGCAGCAGCAACAAAAGCAGCAGGCGCGCGCGCCCCAGGCGCTCGTCGGCGGGACGGCCATCGCTCCGGCCGACGGGGAGCGCATCGAAAACGCGACCGTCCTCCTCGACGGCGACCGCATCGCCGCCGTCGGCCCTTCCGACGCGGTCGACGTGCCCGCCGGGGCCGACCGCATCGACGTGAGCGGGCGCTACGTCCTGCCCGGCCTGATCGACGCGCACGTGCACTTCTTTCAGAGCGGCGGCCTCTACACGCGCCCCGACGCGCTGGACCTGCGCTTCGCCAAATCCTACGAACAGGAACGGACGGACATCAAGGCGCGGCTACCCGAGACGTTGCGGCGCTACCTCGCCGGCGGCATCACCGGCGTCGTCGACGTCGGCGGGCCGCGCTGGACTCTCGACGTGCGCGAAACGGCGCGGCAAATGGCGCCCAGGGCGCCGAGCGTGGTTGTCGCCGGGCCGCTGATCTCGTCGGTCGCGCGACCGGCACTCGCCGGCTGGGAGGGCGCTCCGCCGATTCGGAAGGTCGAGACGCCGGCGGAAGCGCGCGAGGAGGTGCGGCGCCAGGCCGAAGCGGGCGTCAACCTCATCAAACTCTGGTATATCGTCGGGCCGCAAGAGACGCCCGAGGCGTTTCGTCCCGTCGCCGAGGCCGCCGTCGTGGAAGCCGACGCGGCCGGCCTGCCGGTGGCCGCGCACGCGACCGAGCAGGCAACGGCGCGCGCCGCCGTCGACGCCGGGGCCGATGTGCTCGTCCACAGCATCTTCGATCAGCGGGTGGACGGCGCCTTCGTCCGGCTTCTCGAGGAAAACGACGTGATCTACATCCCGACGATCATGGTGCGGGAGCGGTACGGCGAGGTCTTCGCCGGAGCCTACGCGCCGACCGAGGCGGCCGAGCGTCTCGCCCATCCCGATGTGCTCGCTTCCCTGGACGACCTGGGAAACGAGGTGCCGCTCGACCGCCTGCCGCAGCGTGTGCGGGCGCTCCAACGGCGCGACCTCGCGGCAGAAGCCATTCCCCCGAGCCGGACGGCCATGCAGAATCTCGACACGCTCCACGCGGCGGGCGTGACCATCGCCGCCGGCACCGACGCGGGCAACATCGGCACGCCACACGGACCGTCGCTCGTTTACGAAATGCGGCTCATGCGCCGGGCGGGCCTCTCGCCGATGGCGGTGCTCCGGGCGGCCACCCGCGGCGGCGCACAGCTGATACACCGCGCCGGGCGGGACGACGCGCGCCGGCTGGGCCGCCTCGAAGCGGGCGCGCCGGCGGATCTGGTGGTGCTGCGCGAAAATCCGCTCGACGATCTGACCCATGCCGCCACCGCGACGCACGTCATTCGCGGCGGGCGCGTCCTCGACACCGAGGCGCTACTTCCCGCCTCGGACGACGAGAACTGACGAAAAGCGTCCTCGCGTTGCTGTGAGTAATACCATTTTGAAGATACAATGTCACAGTAGCACTTTTGGTAGTGGACCTACTGTATGTCGTTGATGGGAAGAGCAAGTTGTAGCGCTTTCCAGCGCAAACCAACTTCCCGAACGTCCAACTTGGCAAATGTGGGCGACGTCTGCCTCAACGAAAACTGTCATAAAACTGTCCTGGTCACGGGAAAACCGATGCCGGAGACGTCATAACTATGAGATCACCTGCAAGTTTGTATAACGAGTAAACTCACCTGACCCGGGCGGGAAGGCGTTCGATTCCAACTGTTACTGCCTGAACTGTTACGGTTAGCGGAGTATCCATCCGTTCGCGATGTTACTCTCGGTCAGCGAAGCTGATCCGTTTTAACTGAGCAACATGAAAACGGCATCAGCCCGGGTTCAGGTGCAGTGAGCGGGTTATGCCTCCTCGTCGACCGCCCGTTTTACGCTCTCGAACACTTGCTGATTGATCCGGCCTTTCCTCCTCAGCTCAGTAAGCATTCGACTCGCCTGGGCTGTACCGACTGGCTCTTCTCGAACGGCTCGAAGAAGCTGACCAGCAATTCCTGAAATCCTGATTTCTAACTCACGCGCAATCGCTCGACCTGATTCCTCCTCTATCAGCAATGGAAGGTCAAATTCCAAAGCGAGCGCAATCGCCTCTCGTTCGCCTGGGTCGAGGTGCTCTGTCTCCTCCCGCTCGGAACGTTCAGGCTTTTCTACCCGGAGAAGATCGTCGATTCCAAAGTGAGATAGATAAGCCTCCTCACTCTCGAACGGACCGGCTGCCAGTTCCCGAAGCACCGCTGGAGGCACGAGGACTCTGTCGTAGCGCTGTCGAAAAAACGTGTAGCCCCCATCGATCTTCTCCAGCGAAATCAGCGGACTGGTATCAGAGACGATGCGCTTCACGTGCCGAGTTCTGTCTGGACGTTCGCATCATTGTCGACGAGAATGGAAAACCCGTAGCGAGGCAACATGTCCTCAAACTCGCGACGGCTCATTCCCAATATCTCTCGCGCTTCACCCCCAGAGAGCTTGCCATTGCTGTAAAGCGTAGCCACAAGTGCCTCCCGAGCATACGTCTCGTCAATGTCTCCGAAGCGGTCGGGAAGATCGATCGTCACTTTCATTGGAATCCGCGCCCGTGGTGGAGAGCTTCGACAAAGAAAAAACGCACCTCCCCTTCATCAGTTCAGTGGCGGAGGCATAACGACGGAGCTCAGCGGCAAGGGGCTTTTCTTTTAAACTGCAACTGCTCTGCTTAACGACTCCGCCCGACGAAGTATCCACCCGTTCGCGTCATCACTCCTAAGTAGGTCAGCGAAACTACGTTTGCTGACCGACGGCGGACGGCAGACCATGGACGGCGGCTTTTCGGGCCGAGAACGTCGTCCGCAGCACCGCGAGGGTATGACCTTCGGCCCTCCCTTCCCTTCGTCCGTCATCGCTACTGGCAGCATCATTAGCGTACTTTTCTGGACCTACGTGGCGACTGGTCGTCGAAGGGACGCTGGATGGAGCAGGGGTCGAGGTAGACGAGCATGGCTGAAAGCTACGAAACCGCGCCCCGCGCGTTCGCAAATTGCTATGCAGAGAGCATAACTGTAAGTTCAATTGCAAACGAGCGTCACGGCTTGGGCGCTTCCCGAAGTCGCCAACCGTCTGACACGACTACGACGCAAAAGAAAGAACCAACGCAACTCGTCAGGTGCAACGATGAGTTATGCCGCTTCCCCGCGCTCATCGTCGCCGTTCTTCTCAATGTAGCGCACGCCGTCCAATTCCTCAAAGTCGGCGTCCTGCGTCCAAAGCTCGGCTCCATTTGCGCGGATTGTCGTCACGATGATGCTGTCGGCCATTGGCAGCTTCAGGTCGTGGCTCGTGCTGGCGGCTTTGATCGCCAACGGGGTGTTCAGATCCACCACACGGCCTTGCTTCATGTAAGCGACCGCTTCGAGCGCTTCCGCGCGTCCTTCTTCTCGCAGGACGTGCTTGAACACTTCGTAGAGCGTGATCGTCAGGACGACGAGTTCTCCGGTTTGCTCGATGGGTTCGGCGAAGAAGTCCGCGTTCTCCTCGTCCGCGAAATACTCGATCCAACCTGACGAGTCAACGACGTTCATATGCGGTCCGGCTCTCGCTCGATGGTCGTGCTAATGCCTTCGAGGAAGCCCCGCGCTTCTCGGATGGAGCGGACGGGGACAAGCTCGATGCGGTCGCCGCTCCGAACGAGTTCAATTTGCTGGCCCGGCTTGATGTCCAGATCGCTGCGAAGCTGCTCAGGAATCGTAATCTCAAACTCGTCTGACACGGTCGTCGTAGCCATAGCTACCTCGCTTTTTCCTTGCAGATTGACTCGTCAGATGGTACCTCGCGGGCGGGTACGCTGTTTCCGAAGCGGTATAACTGTGAGATCAACTGCGAAGATGTAGCTTGAGCGCTTCTCGGACGGGCAAAACGTGCGCGGGAACCGGGAGCGAACGAGCAGCGCAGGCCCCGCTTTTCGCCAGTCCCGTTCCATGCTGTGACGTCTTTGGTAGACATAACTGTGAGTTCACATGCGCCGGCATTTCCGGCGTGAGCGCTTCTCGAAGCCCTCAACCGTTTGCCGCGCTTCTGACGTAGCAGAAAGAACCAACACAACTCGTCAGGTGCACTCCGGGAGTACTTGTTCCCTACGGTCACAGCGCAACACTGGGTTATGCGTTTTCGCTTCCGCGCCGCCGCTTCGTTTCTTCCAGCACGTCGTCGAGCGTCCAGTCTTTGAGTTGTTCTTTGCGCTCTTCGGTGTAGTTGCCCGTCCCGGTCGTGAACTGCTGAATGAAGCGTGCCGTGTTGGCAACGCCCAATTCCTGCATCAGAAGTTGGAGCGCTTCCTCATTGATCGTGTCGAGCGGCTGGATCTCGGCAGTCATGACTCCACCTCTTCTATCAGTTCGATGGGCGTGAGTACGCGTGTGCTTTCCGTGTCGGCCTCGCTTCCGCGCTTCAGCAACGGGTCGTCCGTTGAACAGAACACATCGGCTTCCCGACTCCACGGCGGAAGCCAAGTGCAAGGCGTCGAAGGGGCGGATGCCTGCTTCCTCATACTGCCGGGCACGCGATTCGATCTGTGAATCCGTTTGAATGAAGCGAACCGCAAGCGAAAGACAGGCCCCGAGCGAAGCGGCGACGCCGGGCGTGTGGGTTCTGATCAGTTTCGACGAGAAGCGTTTCGGAAGAGAGCAAGTCCAAATCATCTTGCTCGACAAGCTGGATTGCTCGCAAGACTGCCTCCGACTCCAGCGCGATACGGATCTGCGACTGGTCGTCGAAGGGACGCTGGAATGGAGCAGGTATCGAGGTAGACGAGCATGGCTGAAAGCTACGAAACCGTGCCCCGCGCGTTAGCAAATTGATATGCGGAGCGCATAACTGTAAGTTCACTTGCAAACGAGCGTTACAACTTGAGCGCTTCCCGAAGTCGCCAACCGTCTGACACGGCTACGACGCAAAAGAAAGAACCAACGCAACTCGTCAGGTGCAACAATGGGTTATACGGCCTATCAGCGGAGCATCTGCCGCGTCTCCTCTGTTGTGTACGGTGGCGTTCGCCGGTGAATGATGCCGTGGCAGTTCGGACAAACAGGCTTGAGATCCGCAATCGGGTCAACTTCCTGTTCTTGCTCGGCGGCGGCCAACGGCTTCTCGTGGTGTACGTGGATGAAGCCTTCTCCGGCTTCGCCGTAACGCTCCTCAAAGTCGAAGCCGCAAACGTAGCATTCCGTTCCGTGGTGTGCTATGCATCGCCGGCGAGCAGCAGCGCTTCGTTCGTAGGCGTTGACTTTGACTTCGCGCACCGCTCCTTCTCGTAGGGAAGAC
>PXTR01000035.1:0-1449 GCA_003023245.1 Bacteroidetes bacterium QS_8_68_15
CCGCCGCAGACGGAAGAGCGTGCGCCGAAAACGTGATGCGTGACTTGTGACTCGTGATTCGTGACGCGTGATGCGTGAGGAATCCAGACCGATTTGCTTGCGTCCTGCGGCTATTGGCAACACCAATCAAAAAGCGTCGACGCCCGAATGCTTTTTGAGCGCTTGTAGATTAGCAGCCTCACGCATCACGAAACACGCAACACGCATTACGAAACACCCGCTTCGCGCTGGTCGAACAGCCGCGGCTGTTCTTGGCGCGCGTCCAGCTCTTCGATGAGGCGGCGGTTGGCGCGCGGGAAGGCGTAGTCGTCGAGCGCCTCGCGGGCGACCCAGCGCGTCGGCTGGCCCTCGGCGGGCGTGGGGGCGGCGCCGTCGGGCAGGCGGCAGCGGAAGGCGTGCAGCGTGATCTTAAAGTGTGAGTAGGCGTGGTCGAGCCGGTGAAAGAGCGTGCCGACCTCTACGTCTACGTTCAGCTCCTCGCGCAGCTCGCGGCGGCAGGCGTCCGCCACGTCTTCGCCGTCTTCCGTTTTGCCGCCGGGAAATTCCCAGAGGCCGCCCAGCAGCCCGTCGTCGGGGCGGCGCTGGATGAACAGCTCCCCCGCCTCGTTTTCCAGCAAGCCGACGGCCACGTCGTGGTGCGGCCGCGGCGGTTTCTTTTTCTTCTGCGGGTAGGCCTCCGGCGCGCCTTCGTCGTAGGCGGCGCAGGCGCACTGGAGCGGGCAGATCGGGCAGTCGGGGGCGGTGGGCGTGCAGACGGTCGCGCCCAGCTCCATGAGAGCCTGGTTGAAGTCGCCGGGATCGGCGCCCGTCTCGTGGGCGTGATCCAGCAACTGGTCGGCGGCGGTGCGGAGGCGGCGGCGCGTACGGGTTTTCGTGGCGTCGTCCGCGACGGTGAAGATGCGCGTGAGCAGGCGCACCACGTTGCCATCGAGCACGGCGTGCGGCTTGCCGTAGGCGATGGAAAGGACCGCGGCTGCCGTGTACGGCCCCACGCCCGGCAGCTCGCGAATCGCGTCCCAGGTGTCGGGCACCGCGCCGCCGTGCTCGTCCACGACGATCTGTGCGGCCTCGTGCAGGTGGCGCGCCCGGGCGTAATAGCCGAGGCCCTCCCAGCGCATCAGCACGTCGTCGCGCTCGGCGTCGGCCAGCGCCTCGGCAGTGGGGAAGGCCTTCACGAAACGGCGGAAGTAGGGCGTGACCTGGTCGACGCGTGTTTGCTGAAGCATCACCTCGGCGACCCAGATGCGATACGGTTCCGTTGCCGCGCCGCGCCACGGCATCTCGCGCCGGTGCTCCGCATACCACGGCGGCAGACGTTCGGTGAAGGCGTGGTGATGCGCGTCGGTGAGCGTGAGGGCATCGTCGTCGGGGTCGGACACGGTGCGGGAGTGCGGGAGTGCGGGAGTGCGGGAGTGCGGGAGTGCGGGAGTGCGGGAGTGCGGGAGTGCG
>PXTR01000035.1:1612-7178 GCA_003023245.1 Bacteroidetes bacterium QS_8_68_15
GGGCGGCCTGAACAACTTTCAACCTTCAACCAACGCCCCGGTCATCGCATTGAGGCGGAGGCGGCCGGAGCGGGTGAGGCAGAAACGTTCGTCGTCGTCGTCGTTCGCGCTGGCGTGTTCGAGGTAGCCTTCGGCGCAGAGGCGGTCGAGCGTCGCCCCGCGTCGGGCGCGCAGATCGCGGTCGTAACGTTCGGCGAGGCGGTGCAGCGAGAGGCCCGCAGCGGTGCGCAGGCGTCGGGCGACGTACTCGTCGGCCAGCGCGTCGGGGGGAAGCGTTTCCTGCGTGTGAGGGGCGGCGTCGCTGGGCGAGGAGCCGGATTGCACGTACGCCGTCCAGTCTGGCGCGTTGGCGCGGCGCACGGCGCGGCCGCCGCCCTCCCCTTTCCAGAAGAACGAGTGTGCGCCCGGCCCGAAGCCCAGCACCGTCCGGTGACGCCAATGGCGGCGCATGTGGGTGGAGGCGCAACCGGGGCGTGCCAAGTGCGTCTGCTCGTAGAGCCGAAAGCCGGCGTCGGAGAGCACGCCGAGCGCGCGTTCGTACTGCGCGGTGGCGTGGTCCGCGCCGGCGAGGCGGACGGCGCCGCCCGCGACGCGCCGGCCCAGCGGCGTGCCCGCTTCGGCGGTGAGGCGGTAGAGCGTAACGTGCGTGGTGGCCTGCGCGGCGGCCTGTTCGAGCGTGGCTTGCCAGCGCGCGAGCGACTGGTCCGGCAGCCC
Organism: Bacteroidetes bacterium QS_8_68_15; assembly: GCA_003023245.1. The sequence goes on from PXTR01000035.1 coordinate 2,327, forward strand.
GAAGAGCAGGTCCGCCGACACGTCGCGGAAGCCCGCCGCGCGCGCGGTTGGAATGGCGTTTCGCGTTTCTTCTGCGCTGTGCGGGCGCTTCAGAAACGACAGGTCCTCCGCAAAAAACGACTGCACGCCCAGACTCAGCCGGGTGACGCCGAGGGCGCGCACCGACGCGAGCCAGCCCGGCGTCAGGTCGCCAGGATTGGCTTCGAGCGTGATTTCGCGCGCGTCGTCCGCGTCGAAGGCGTTGCGCAGCGCGCCGAGCACCTGATCCAGCTGCGCCGGGGCGAGTTGCGAGGGCGTCCCGCCGCCCAGGTAGATCGTCTGGACGGGCGCGCCGTGAAACCGCTCGCGCCGCCGAACTTCCGCCCGCAGCGCCTCGACGAAGGCATCGCGCGCCTCTGAGGAGCGTCCGTTCGCCGTGTGCGGGTAGTCGCAGTACGGGCACGACACCGCGCAAAACGGCACGTGCACGTAGAGTCCGATTGTCGAATTTCGATTTTCGATTGGGGGTTGGTCGGTTCTTGCGAATGATTTCGCTCGGACGCGCCGAAAACCCTTTTCTGCTCTTTGACGAAAGGGCAACGTCCGTGCTACCTTTCCTGTTGCGCCCGGCGCACCTGTTTCGCACAGGATCTCCCATCGACATTTGCCCATCGACATTCGCCCATCCCCTTGCTCGACCTGCATCCGCTCAGCGACGAGTTTGCTGAATTCGGCGCGTATCAGGCCGCCGAGCAGGACCGACGCCGTCGGCGGCTGGCCCGCGCCTGCGACGTGCTCGACGACTGCGCCGCCGATTGGCAGAGCCTCCGCGAGGAGGTCCATCAGCAAAACCCCACCGCGCTGGTAGCGGGCCTGCGCGAGGCGCCCGACCGCACCTGCGACGCCCCGGAACGTCCCACGCCCATCACCGCCGTTGCCACCGACGGCTCGCAGATCTACCCCGACCGCCACGTCGAACCGACCTGCTACCTCCTCAACACCAGCCGCGTGGCCTTTCAGTACGGCACGCTCGAAACACCCGTCCTCGACGCCGAACCGCACTTCGAGTACCGCGGCTGCGACCTCGCCGAGCACTTCGACGCGCACGCCGGGGCGGTCGACGCCGAGATCGTGTCGGCCCTGCGCGACGAACAGGAACTCGACGCGCTTCTCGACACCAGCCGCGCCGCGCGCCGCGAGGGACGCCCGCTCGTCGCCCTGGCCGACGGTACGCTCATTCGCTGGATGATTCGCGGGCTCGACGACCACGACCTCGAAGAAGAACTCATCGGACGCTACGCGGCGCTTCTGGAGGACTTCCGCGCCGAGCGCTTGCCGCTGGCCTCCTACATCTCCATGCCCGGCAACACGGCCGTCGTCAACCTGCTGCGCCTTCACCTCGACGACCCCGAAGGCGACGCCGACGACGAGGCGCTGGCAGGACTGCTCGACCGCTGGCTCTTCGCCGAGACGCTCGCGGTGGGGGAACGGACGGCCACCTTCACTTCCGCCTCGCGCATCCAGGAACGCTACGCCGAAGAGGACCGCATCTGCTACTTCTACGTGCGCGTTCCGTCCTCCGCCGGCGGCGGCCGGCCCGACGAAGGAGAGATCGCGCGCGTAGAGGTGCCCCGCTGGGTGGCCGACGACGAGGCGCTCTTGGACCGCGTTCATGCGCTCGTAGCCAGTGAGTGCGAAAAGGGCGACGGCTACCCCATGATCTTATCGGAGGCGCACGAGCGCGCTGTCATTCGCATGCCTGAGAAGGAGCGGTTCTACCGCATGATTGAGCGCGCCATGGAGGAACGTGGCCTTCCTCCGCTACGCCGCTCGCGCAAGGCGCAGTCCAAACGCCGCCCGACGGTTTGAGGAAAGTCGATTGTCGAAGGTCGATTGTCGAAGGTCGATTGTCGATTGAGCTGCGGTCGTCCACGGAAATTCGCAAATCGAAATTCGCAAATCTCCCATGTCCACCGCCACGGCCGAAATCATCGAGTCGAGCACGCGCGCGTTCGTCGCTGAAGTGCATGACGGACAGGACGCGCCGGACTTCGGCTCGTGGGTGGAGGTCGAGCAGGCCGAAACCGGCGACACGCTCTACGGCCTCGTCAGTCACGTGGAGGTGAGCAGCTACGATTCAGGGCGCCGGCCTCGCGCCTTCGGCCAGTCGCGCGAAGAGCTTCAGCGCGAGCGCCCGCAGGTGATGGAACTGTTGCGCACGACCTTTCGCGCGCAGGTGTTGGCGTATCGTCCCGGAGGCGAGCAGGGGGGCGACCGCGGCGGCTCCGTCCGACAGACGCTTCCCCCGCGCCCGCCGTCGATTCACGACTTCGTGTACTGCTGCGCGCCGGAGGCCGTCCGAACGCTGGGCGCCCCGTACGACTTTCTGCGCACGCTCGTGCAGCCCGGCCCCGACACCGACGTCCCCACCGACGACCTGCTCGTGGCCGTCCTGCGCCAGGTGCGCGACGCTTACGGCGACGCGAGAGCGGGCGACAACCAGCTCGTCGAAGCGGGCCGCGTCCTGAGCCGCCTCCTCGACGACGACCACGAACGCCTTCAGTCGATCCTGCGCCGCGTGGAGCGTTGACGGTTGCAGGTCGAGCGTTCAACGTCTCTTCGCGGGCTGACCAGCTTTCCAACCTTCAACTTTCAATCTTCGACCAATCAGGCGAGCGCTCACCGAAAAATCAACCCGATGCGGAGTGGGACGATCAGGTCGACGCTGTCGTCGCCGATCAGCAGGCCGGGGGTGGCTTCATAGAAGAGCGACGTGTCCGTTAGCGCCTGCACGCGCCCGATCCCGAAATGGATGACCGGGCCGCTTTCCGAATCGTCGGCGCGCGCGAGCGGAAAGTGTCCTCCGACGCCGGCGAGCAGGTACGGCAAGCGCCCGCTGCTGGAGGGGAGGTTGACCACCATCGACACCTGCGGCTCGAACAGGTAGACCGCGTCGTCGGAGCCGCCGAGCACGAAACCCGTCACGCCCAGGTCCACGGCGGCGGAGACGTCCGCATTGAGCGGGGCGGAGGCGCGCCCGCGCAGGCCCAGGCCGAAGCCGTCGACTGTGCTGGCGAGCCCCTGCGCCCCCAACCCGAAGCGTGGGGTGAGCTCGTCCGAGGAGGAAGAAGACTGCGCGCAGGCCGGGCCGGCGGGGAGACTCGCGGCCACCAGTAGCACGAGGAGAGCGAAAGAAGAAGAGCGAGCGGGGGAAGCCATGGAGCGCAAAGCGTGAGCAGGGGAGGCGAATGCCGGTTCGAGCAGATCTCTGGAGAAATCGTGAGGCCGGGGAGAGTACATTGAGAATGGAAAAGATACCGGCGCTCTGCGTATCCTGCAAGCAGCAAAGGCGGGACGGCCCGGCGTTCGGGCGTGGTTTTGTCGTGAAAGAACGCCTCGTCGCGTAAGGCGTTGCGTCACCGCACATGCCGGTTCGTCCCCGTAGCTCAGTGGACAGAGCAGTGGCCTCCTAAGCCGCGCGCCGCAGGTTCGACTCCTGCCGGGGACGCTTTCACAATGCGGATATCCTACGTGAGACGCGCGACGCTCCGTGCCCGCGACGGAGGAAAAAGAGAAGCCTTGCTCTCGTTGAGGCGCGCGGAAAAGGCGTTCCGTCAGTAGCGGGCAGTGAGGGCGAACACGGTGCAGGGCGGGCTTGCGGTAGGATGAACGCGGGCGTCAGCGCGACCCGAGAACGGGCGCCGTCTCCTCAGAAGTCAGTGTCCCGCGGCGCATCGTTGCCGGCGGCCTGTCGTCGGACAACGCCCAGTCCGGGCCGCTGGGGCAGGCGGAGGTGTCCGTCGTCGGCGAGCGTGACGCCGTCGAAGGGATCGTCGGCGAGGGAGAGCGCGCCGTCGAGGTCGGCGTAGTCGGCCAGCGGGGCCAGGTGCGCGGCGGCGGTCACGGCGAGGCTGCTGGCGATCATGCAGCCGAGGAGCACGCCCCGTTCCAGCGCCCGCGCGACGGCGATCCACCGGCGCGCGCCAGCGAGGCCGCCGGCTTTGGCGAGTTTCACGTTGACCCCGTCGGCCGCGGGGGCCAGCCGGGTGATGTCGGCGGCGCACTGCACGCTCTCGTCGGCGATCAGCGGGGGAAGCGGGCCGCCGTCGTTCGTCTCGGCGAGCCGCTCGCGCAGCGCGCGCCACGCTTCGGGGGCGCGTTCCCGGATCGGTTCCTCAATGAAGTGCAGCCCTTCCTCCGCGAGACGCGGGATGAGCCGGGCGGCCTCCTCGACAGTCCAGGCTTCGTTGGCGTCGACGGCGAGGTCGGTGTTCTGCTGCGTGATCGCTTGCTGGACGACGCGCACGACGCGCTCGTCGCTCTGGAGGGAGCCGGTGCCGAGCTTGAGCTTGAGCACGGAGGCACCGGGGCGGGCGCGGGCCGCCTCGCGCAGGGCGTCGGGGTCATCGGAGAGGCTGATCGTAACGCTCGACGGCGGGGCGCCGGCGGGATCGAGGCCCAGCAGTTCGTAGAGGGGAGCCTCGCGGCGGGCGGCCCAGCGGTCGTGCAGCGCCAGGTCGACGGCGCACCGGGCGGGTGCGGGGCCGCCGGCAGGCAGGCGGGCGAGCTGCGCGTCGAGCGCGAACGGCGGGCCGGCCAGCAGGACCTCCGGCTCCGGGAGCGCCTCAATGTAGCGCTGCACGTCTTCGACGTCGTGCGGGTAGTAGGGCGGCAGAGCCCCTTCTCCGAAAAACGAGCGTCCGTCCGCATCGGTCAGTTCGACGAGCGCGTTGGTGCGTGTGTGGCTCGTCCCGTGCGCAGTGCGAAAGGGCGTCGCGAGCGGCAGGGGCAGCGGACGGCAGGTGATGCGTGAAGCGTGATTCGTGAGATTGCTAACGTACGTTCACAAAAACATTCGAAGCGGCATCACTTC
>PXTR01000035.1:7190-24182 GCA_003023245.1 Bacteroidetes bacterium QS_8_68_15
GCCGACTCACCCGCCGCCGAAGAGCAGCCTCACGAAGTAGACGCTCGCCAACACGCCCGTTGCGTCGGCGAGGAGGCCGGCGGGAATGGCGTGGCGCTCGCGCGTGATGCCGACGGCGCCGAAGTAGACGGCAATCACGTAGAAGGTCGTCTCGGTGGAGCCGAACATGGTCGCGGCCATCTTCACCACTATCGAGCCTTCGCCGTACTGCTCGATCATGTTCTGCACCACGCCGACCGAGCCGCTCCCGGTGAGCGGGCGGATGATGGCCATCGGGAGCACCTCCGCCGGCACCCCGATCAGGCCGAGCACCGGGTCGAGCAGGCTGATCAGGAAGTCCATCGCGCCGCTCTGCTCGAACATTTCGATGGCGAAGAGAATGGCGACGACGTACGGAATAATCAGCACCGCGATTTCGAAGCCTTCTTTGGCGCCTTCGACGAAGACTTCGTAGACGGGCACCCCCTTGATAAGGCCGTACACCGGGAAGCCCACCACCAACAGCGGGATCACGAAGTACGACAGCACGGTGACGACGCTGCGAATCGTTTCGAGCATGGCGTCTCGGTTGAACGTTGAAGGGTGAACGTTGAAGGTTTTTCAGCCCGCCGGCGTCGGAAATGCTCCCCCGCTCATTCCTCGTCTTCGTCGGTGCGCACGTCGGACTCTTCGGAGCCGGCGTCGAGAGGGCGGCCCTGCGAATCGCGCGCCACGTCGCCGGCCTGTCGGATAGGGCTGGAGGAGCGGAACCAGCGAGAGCGAGCCAGGAAGTAGGCGGACGCCGCGCCGACGATTGACGAGCAGAGCGTCGCCAGCGTGATCGAGAAGATCAGCTGGTTGATTTGCAGTCCCATGATGGCGACCAGCAACACCGGCGGCACGAGCTGAACGCTGCTCGTGTTCAGCGCGAGCAGCATCACCATCGCGTCGGTGGCGGTGCCCTCGGTAGGGTTGAGCGATTGCAGCTCTTCCATTGCCTTGATCCCGAGCGGCGTGGCGGCATTGCCCAGCCCGAAGACATTGGCCAACAAGTTGAGCGATACCATCGCCATAGCCGGGTGCCCATCGGGGACGCGCGGGAAGAGCGGGCGCAAGACGGGCTGCACCAAACCGGTGAGGCTGTAGATGATGCCGGCCTCGTCGGCGATTTGCAGCAGGCCCAGAAAGAGGGCCAGCACGCCGATGAGGCCCAGCGCGAGGCTGGCGGCTCCCTCTGCGGCGTTCAGCGCGGCGCGTGAGATGTCGCGCAGCTTGCGAAAGCGCACCGGGTTGAAGCCCAGCGAGGTAGAGGCCCTCGTCGAGTCGGCGTTGAAGCTGAAGTCCTCTTCTTGCAGGGCCGTCGAGCGCACCGGGGCGGTTTCGAGCTCGTCCGAATCCGCGCTGAAGCGGCGGACCAAGTTGAGCGTCTCGGGCAGGCGCGCCGTCTGATCGCCGCCGCCGAACTGAACCTGGAGGCCGTCTTTCGTGCGTACGAGCGTGCCGCCGTATGCGGAATCGGGGGAGGCGCCTTCGGTGCCGTAAAACGCGTTGTAGCGTGCCGAGTCGAGGACTACGTTGATGTCGAAGCGCCGCGTGTCGGTCTGGTAGCCGCTCTCGCCGAATTCGATTTCGACGGGCAGTTCCTCCGTGTTGCGGAAGCGGTTGCCTGCCAGCTCGCGCACGTCGATGATGAGAGCAAACAGCAAGCTGACGACGATCAGCCCGGCCCAGATATAGTTGAGCATGGAAACAGCTTCAGCGCGTGGCGGAAGAACGGTGCGCCGGCGAGGAGACGTCCGAGAAGAGGCGTCCGAGGAGCGTCGGCGGGAAGCGTGACAAGCTCGAAACTAACCAGCCGCCTCGACAGATGCCGAACAGCGCTGCCGGGCCGAATGGGAGAATCACGGAAATCGAAGCGTTCGCAATCGAAGCGTTCGCGATGGGGGAGCGGTGGAACGCACGGAGGAGGTCCTTTCCGGGCGAACGCCCGCTCGCCCGAGGCGTAGTAGATCGTGTGTCGTATCCCGCTTATCAATACGCTACTCCCGTGAAACGCTTTCTCGCTCCCGCTTTCGTGCTCGCTGTGTTGCTCGTCGCCGGCTGCGCCTCCGGTGACGCCGAATCGAAAGACGCGTCGGCGGCGACGGCGGACACGACCGCGCTTCCCAAAGTGACCGTCTACAAAAGCGCTACGTGCAACTGCTGCAGTCGGTGGGTCGATCACATGAAGCAGGCCGGCTTTTCCGTCGAGACGGTCAATCGCTCCGACCTGGGCGCGGTGAAACGCAGGCTCGGCGTGCCGCAGCGGCTGCGCTCGTGCCACACGGCGCGCGTCGGCGACGAGGTCGTCGAAGGCCACGTGCCGGCGCGCGTAGTGAAAGGCTACCTGAAGGGGCAGGAAAAGGGCCGCGCGCAGGGCCTGGCGGTGCCGGGAATGCCCATCGGGTCGCCGGGAATGGAAATGCCGAACCGGGCGGCGCAGCCGTACCGCGTCGTGGCGTTCAAAAAAGACGGGCGCACCGGCGTGTACAGCCGCCACAATCAGCAGTAGAAGGACGGCAGACGGGGGACCGTGGACGGGGGTCGTTCCGTCTGCTGGTGCGTCTGCGGGATGTTGGGGGGGGGCGGCCACCCACCGGCGTTTTCGCTTTTTTCGTCTTCGTCTTCGAGCGGGCGAGCATGACGGCTTCTCCGCAACGCAATGGTGGCAGGGGCGGCGGCAGGGCTGTGCAGGCTTCCGCCGAGACGACGCGGCGGCAGTACGACGGGTGGGCCGCCGTCTACGACCGCGTGTGGCGCGGCTACGTGCGGGCCACGACCGAGGCGCTGCTGGCGGAGGTGCAGCTCGCGCCCGGCGAGCGCGTGCTGAACGTGGGGTGCGGCACCGGCGCCTTCGAGGCGCGCGTGCTGGCCGAGCGGCCCCGGCAGCCCGTGACGGGGATCGACCTCTCCGAGCGGATGCTCGCGGCCGCGCGCACCAAGACACGCCGCTTTCCGAACGCCCGTTTCGCGCAGGCCGACGCGCACGAGTTGCCCTTCGAGGCCAACGCGTTCGACGCGGTCGTAAGCGCGAGCACGCTGCACTACCTCGCCGACCCGGCGGGCGCGCTCGGCCAGATGCGGCGCGTGGCGAAATCCGGCGGGCGCGTGGTGGTGCTGGACTGGCGCCGCGACGCTTGGACGATGCGCCTCATGGAGGCCGTGCTGCGCCGCGTCGACCCGGCACACCGGCGCACGCTCACGCCGGCGGACCTGCGCGCGCTGCTGCGCGAAGCCGGGCTGGCGCCGACCCGAGTGCGGCGCTTCCGCTACTGGTGGTGGGGGCTGATGGTGGGAACCTCGCGGGTTGAAAGTTGAAGGTTGAAAGTTTCTTAGCCCGCTGTCGTCAAAGACCCACCCGCACTCCCGCACGCCCACGCTCCCGCACGCAAGCGCCGCCGCCCCCGTACCGGCTACAGGGTGAACCGGCGCTCGTGCGAGACGATACGTAGCCCACGACATGCGACGCCGTTCTCGTTCCTTTCCGCAACCCGCCCGACTCGCTATGCAAGCTCGCGAAATGCTTTCGACCCATCCCACCGGCACCGACCTCGACCAGAGCGCGCTTCAGCAGTGCATCGAGGCATGCTTCGAATGCGCCCAGACGTGCACCGCCTGCGCCGACGCTTGTCTCGACGAAGATGGCGAGATGGACATGCGCTACTGCATCCGCACCGACCTCGACTGCGCGGACATCTGCGAGGCAACCGGCAAGGTCCTCAGCCGCCAGACGGAGCCGAGTTGGGATCTGATAAAAGCCCAAGTCGGCGCCTGCCTGCGCGCCTGCCAGGAGTGCGGCGAGGAGTGCCGCAGCCACGCCGACCACCACGAGCACTGCCGCGTCTGCGGAGAAGCGTGCAAACGGTGCGAAGAGGCGTGCAGCCAGCTCCTCAACGCCCTCGAAAACGCGGCCGTGGCGTAATCTCGTAGACAGCCGACGACGACGGTAGATGGTGGATCGTCTCCGGGTGGCAATTGTGCTGCCCGGCGGTCCACCATCTGCTATTTGGGGAAACCGTTCTATGACCATGTTTTACGCCCCCTCCAGGCCTCTACCCCAAATTCCCGACGTCTCATGGAAGCTTTCCGCGCGTTCCTTTCCCAACCGGCCACGCTCATCACCTGGCTATCGCTTTCGGTGGTCTGCCTGGCCATTTTGGTGTGGGACCTTCAGAAAAACAATCCCGAGCTCGGGAGCCTCATGAAGTTCGTCTGGGGCCTCACGACGCTCTACTCCGGCCCGCTGGGGCTGGCCGTCTACCACTACAGCGGGCGCAAGCAGATCCGCCGCGACTCGCTGTGGCGCAAGGGCTGGCGCTCGACGGGGCACTGCTACAGCGGCTGCGGCCTCGGCGAGATCATCGGCATCACGCTCACTGTCGGCATCCTGGCGGTGGCGAGCAACATCCTCGTGTCGCTGGTGACCTTTTCATTCGCCTACCTCTTCGGCATGATTCTCACCATCGGACCGCTGATGCAGGAGGGCATGAGCTTCGGCGACGCGCTCACCGACGCGCTCTACTCCGAGACGGCCAGCATCGTGTTCATGGAGGCCGTCGCCATCGGGGTCGATATCTGGATCGCCGGAGAGGCCAAGATGCACGACGTGCTCTTCTGGACGGCGCTGCTGCTCTCGCTGACGGCGGGCCTTCTGGCGGCCTATCCGGTCAACGCGCTCCTCATCAAGTACGGCATCAAGGAGGGCATGATGAACCCGCGCATGATGCGCGAAGATGTCAACATGCAGCAGCAGGCGGCCGCCGGATAGATCGCGTGTGGCGTTGCTGTTTTGTCGGTTTTGCGAAAAGCCCGCTCGCCGCAGCGAAGCGCTCCCCCGAGCGACCGTCCCATGCCGCCTTCGACCGACGACGCCCGCAACGACGAATCCGCCGAGTCGGACGACGGGGGGCTCTCCGAAAAGGTGCGCGTCGATTACAAGCGCGCCCTCATCGGCGGGGCGTTGTCCGCGGCCGTCACGCTTGCGCTCGCAAGTCCGCGAATTGCTCAGCGAGCGATTTCCCCAGCGCGTTGGCGAAGTCGTCGAGCCAGCGGCGAAGGTAGGATTCATCCAGATCGGGCCCCTTTGCCAAGATGCCCTTCACGTCTTCGCGGTCGCGGGGGCGTCCGGCCACGAGCTTGTGAATGATAACGTCTTCGGGCGCGGCGAAGCGCACGCTCGCGTTGCCCAGTTCGACGCGGCGGACGCGCCCCAGCGCTTGGCGTTCGTAGGGCGAAAAGGAGAACACGAAGTCCACGCGCACTTCGGTATCCGTGTCCGCGCAGGGAAGCACCATCGTTTCGGCGACGAAGGGGCCGGGGTCGTCGACGAGGGGCGACAGCGCCATGTCCTCGGTGAGGTCGAGGACACGGGGGAGCGCGTCGCGGTCGGCGCCGAGCGTGACGTCGACGTCTTCGGTCAGGCGCGGCTCGCCATAGAGCAGTACGGCCTGCCCCTCAATGATCATGTACGGCAGATCGGCAGCGTCAAGGGTCTGCGCGATCTTCGCCAGAAGACGTTCGAACACGGTGCTGTGCGCGGCGGAGGCGGCGGGTGCGACGGATGTCGTTGGCGATGCCTTCGAGCGGGTCATCGGGCGGGAGCGTGCCCAGCGCGCGCGCCTCGTCCCAGAGCGCCTCGTAGACGCGCAGGTTGCGCTCGTGAGAGGTCGGGCGGCGGCGGCGGGAGCGCTCGAAATCGCGCCAGCGGTCAGTGGATTTGAGCACGGGACGGCGGGCGTTTTTCGCGGCAGAGCGGGCGTGTCGGAAAGTCCTCCGGCGGGGCGACGTTCCTCCCATCATCGCGCAGATTTACCGGCGCTACCGGCGTGGCCAGATGCAGGACGAGCGCTTTTATCGCTTCGTTGCGATGCAGAAGTTCACGTTGCCAGAATCCGGCACGAATTTCCTCATCTTTACAGCCCGAGGGGAAAAGGAGTTGCTTCCGAGGAAAACAGCGGCTTGACTGTACCCCAACGCCCGCATACCTCCTCCTTTGTTTCCCCACTTCCCATGATGAGCGCAAAACCCGTTCTCGCTACGCTGCTTTTCGCCCTTTTCGCCGCGCCGGTGACGCAGGCGGCCGCTGCTGGGCCGTTCGACCTCACCGACTCGATCAACGAACGTTTGGACCGGGCCGTCGAACGCGCCCACGCTGCTGACAGCCCGGCTCAGAAGCGTCGGATCCTCAGCGAGGCGTTCCGCGACATGAATCACGCGCTGGAACGGACGAAACAGATTCCGGGCCTCTCCGGCGACACCCACTCCGCTCTCGACGATCTTCAGCAAGATATCGAAGAGCAGAACGACCGCCTCAATGGGCTGGGCGGTTTTGCTCCCGTTCCAAACGCCGACCTGGACCGCTTCGCGGACAACGCGCAGACCAACCTTCTGAATAATCAGTCGATCACCATCGGGCTGGGCACAGCCTTGCTGATCGTGATTATCATCATCTTGCTGGCCTGACGGGAAAATCCGGAAAACAACGGAGGCCGACTGCCTCGCCGAGGGCACAAGCGCCCCGCCGCCGCCGTGCACAGCCCTTGCTTTCCGGAGACCCCACTTTCAACCTGCAACCTTCAACGTAAAGCATGGCCTACGCTTTTTACCTCGGCATCGATATCACTGACGAAGACACGGGGCCCACGGCGACGCTCTCGCTGGTGGAGAAGGAGAAAGACGACCCGCAGCCGGAGGTGCGCTACCACGTGCGCACCATCGAGCGCACCGACGACCTCGAAGGCGATAATCCCGACGACGAGCATCACGCCTTCGCCGGGCTCGCCACGCGTGTGCAGGACCTGCTGATCAGTGAGCCGCAGGAGGTGGGCCACAGTGTGCCCGTCGTCAACGCCACCGGCGAGATGGGCCGCGCGGCGTTGCACGCCATCGAAGCGCGCGGCCTCACGCCCGTCGGTATCACGATCACCGGCGGTGAATCGGCCGCGCAGAGCGGCAGCGGGATCGACCTGGAGGGCGGGGACGACGCGGCCGACGACGACGCGGGCTTTTTCGTCAGCGAGGCGGACCTCTGCGGGCGCCTCGTGCGTCTCGAGACGCAAGGCCGCCTGACGATCGAGCACGAGCAGACACGCTACGCTTCCGACCTGGCGCACGGTCTCCAGAGCTGGCGCACTCGCGTCGACACGAGCGAGCAGACCGAGGAGGCCGAAGCCCTCGGCGAGGCGATCGCCGCCGCCGCCGACGAATCCGACGCCGACGAATCCGTCGCCCCCGCCGGCGGGCCGCAACAGCGGGCCACCACCGCCGACGAGGCGGACCCGGCGGAGCAGGCGACCGGCGAGAAGAGTGCGCAGGCGCAACGCGAAGAGGCGCACGACGCCTTCGTCACCAGCGCGGCGCTGGCTTGCTGGCTCGGCGAAGAGCGCTCCTTCGACCCCACCGAGCACCTCGGCGGCGCCGCCCCCACCACCGGCGAGGCCAAACGCATGAACCGCCCCGACACGGCGTCGTGATTGACGAAGGACGAACTTCGAAGGGCGAACTTCGGAGGACGAACGGCAGGCGGCTGCTGGTATTTATTCGACATTCGACAACCGCACTTCCCCCTTCGCATGGCCCATCCCTGGCACGACGTTCCGCGCGGCGACGAAGCGCCCGACGCCTTCAACGCCATCATCGAAATTCGCACCGGCGGAAAAGTCAAGTACGAACTCGACAAGGACACCGGCTTGATGCGCGTGGATCGCGTGCTGTATTCCTCGGTCGTGTACCCGGCCAACTACGGCTTTATCCCGCAGAGCTACGGCGACGACGAAGACCCGCTCGATGTGCTCGTGCTCTCGCAGGAGCCGGTCGAGCCGAACACCATCCTGCGTGCCCGTCCCATCGGGATGATGAACATGGTCGACGCCGGACAGGAGGACGCCAAGATCATCTGCGTCCACATGGACGACCCGGCCGTTAACGAATACTGGCACATCAAGGACCTGCAAGAGCACCAGCTGCGCGAACTGCGGCGCTTCTTTCAGGACTACAAAAAGCTCGAAGACAAAAAAGTGCGCGTGCAGGACTTCTTCGGCCCGGAACGCGCCCGCGAGGTCGTCTCCGAAAGCTTCGACTATTACGACGAAAAGATTCGCCCCAACCTCACCGATCACGTCGCCAGCCACGAGCTGCAGCAGGGGACGGACTGATGGGCGCGGGAGTGCGGGCGTGAGCGGGGGTCAGCCTGCGTCGTACGGCTACGGCTCTGCCGCCGAAGCGCGCCGGCTCATCCGCGATGCAGCCCGGGCGTTCGCGCAATGAACCGGGCGCTGGGGAGCGGGCGTCGAGAGACGCCGCGGGGCTTCGGATCTTGCAGCGTCACGTGGCAGTTCCTGTCGGATGTTGCAGCGCTTTGCTCCCTTTCCCGCCGATCTCCTACGCCATGAGAACGCCGTTCGCCTCGTTCCCCCGTACCTGTGCCGCCGCCGCCGCACTGCTCGCCGCGCGTCAGCCCGAACGCCGCCGTCAGCCAGACCGTCGGCGTGACGGACGTGCGGATTACCTACGGGCGGCCGAGCGTCAAGGGGCGCGACGTCTTCGGCGGGCTCGTGCCCTACGGCGAGGTGTGGCGCACCGGGGCTAACGAGGCAACGACCATCTCGTTTTCGAACGACGTGCGAATCGAGGGGGAGCCGCTGGAGGCGGGCACCTACGGGCTGTTCACCGTGCCGGGCCGCGATTCATGGACGGTTATTTTCAACGAAACGGCCGAGCAGTGGGGCGCCTACGAGTACGACGAAAGCCGCGATGCGCTGCGCGTGAATGTGGAGCCGACGGACGCCCCCCACCCGCACGAGCAGATGAGCTTCCACTTCAGCGACGTCACCGACCGCAGCGCCACCGCCGCGCTCGTCTGGGACGAAACGCGCGTTCCCGTTCGCATCGAAACGGACACCGACGCGCACGTCCGCGCCGAAGCGGAGGCCGCCGCCGCTGACGCCGAGGACTGGCGCGCGCCGCTCCGCTATGCCGCCTACGCGCTCGAACACGACCTTTACCCCGAAGCGGCGCTCGACTGGGTGAACCGCTCGATGGCACTGGAGGAAAATTTCCAGAACGCCGCGGCGAAAGCGCGCCTGCTGGCGTCGATGGAGCGCTACGAGGAGGCGCGCCAGTTCGCCGAGCAGGCGGTGAGGATGGCCGAAGAGGGCAACGGGACGCCGCAGGGGCTGGAGCAGTTCGAAGAACAGGTCGCTGACTGGCCGTGAGCGCGTGGATGGTGATGGGGGGGTGGTTTTTTCGGGCTGCTCGCCACATTGACACAACGCTCACGATGCTTCGACGCTTTGCGCCGCGCGGCGGAGGGCTTCTGCTGGCAGCGGCGCTGCTGCTCTCTGCCTGCGCCGATGCGCCGACGACGGGCGACGCCCGCTCCTCCGCCGCCGGCGACGCTCGCGCCCGCGCCATCATCGACAGCGTCCGCGCCGCTGCCGGGGCGGACGTGCTCGACCGGGGCGCGCGCGTCGCGTTCACCTTTCGCGGGGAGCGCTTCCAGCTGCACCGCCGCGCCGACGGGTCCTTCTCCTACGCCCGCACCACGCGCGACTCGCTGGGGCGCCGCACCCGCGACGTGCTCACCGCCGATACGCTGCGCCGCCGCATCGACGGGCGCCCTGTGCCGCTGGACAGCGCCGCGCGCCGCCGGATCGAAACGGCCGTCAACTCCGTGGCCTATTTTGCGCTGCTGCCGTTTCCGCTGGGCGACCCCGCCGTCGAGCCGCGCTACGCGGGGACCGACACGCTCGGCGGTACGGCCTACCACCGCATCGCCGTGACCTTTCGACAGAAAGGCGGCGGGCGCGACTGGCAGGACCGGTTCGTCTACTGGTTTGACCCGCGCGACTTCTCGATGGACTACCTCGCCTATGCCTACGGCCGGGGCCGGGGCGAAGACTACGGCACGCGCTTCCGCGAAGCCTTCAACGCGCGCCGCGTCGGCGGCGTACGCTTCGCCGACTACCGCAACTACACCACCCGCTCCAATGACAGCCTCCCGTCCGACCGGCTCGCGCGCTACGCTCACCTCTTCGACGCCGATTCGCTGCGCCGCGTCTCCACCGTCGCCCTCGACAGCGTGCGGGTCGAATGACGAGGGCGAATGACGAGGGCGAATGGTGATTTTCGATTGGCGAGTGACGATTTCGACTGACGTTTTCCCTTCGGTTCCTTTCGGCTCCTTTGCCAATGGCTGGGCCTGCTCCCGAGAAATTCGCTTCCTCCGAAGAAGCTCCTGCCGAAGAAGCTCCTGCCGAAGAAGCTCCTGCCGAAGAAGCTTCTGCCGACAAAGCGGCCGCTTACGAAGCCGCCCGCGAGCGCATCGACGCGCTCCTCGACGGCGAGGACGACTGGGTCGCCGCAATGGCGACGGTCGCCTGCGAGCTGCACGGCAGCTTCGCGTACCACGACTGGACGGGCTTTTACCGCGTCGTCGATGACGGACTGCTGAAGGTCGGTCCGTACCAGGGCGGGCACGGGTGCCTTTCGATTCCCTTCGACCGGGGCGTCTGCGGGGCCGCCGCGCGCTCCGGCGAGACGCAGCTCGTGCCCGACGTGGAGGCGTTTCCCGACCACATCGCGTGCTCCTCCTCGACGCGATCAGAGATCGTCGTCCCCGTCCACACGCCGGACGGACGCCTCCTCGCGGTGCTCGACGTGGATTCCGACCGCCGCGCTGCCTTCGACGAGATCGACCGAGAGCATCTCGAATCCCTCTGCCGGGCGCTCGGCGAACAGTTCGGACAGGAAGGTGAGAAGGGGTGAAGGTGAGAGGGGTTGTGAAGAGAGTGATCGCGCAGCCGAAAAGCGCGCATTTCTTCCCACCTTCTTTCCTACTCCCCCTCAGTAAAACACCCAGCGCCAGCGCACCTCGGGGGCCAGCTGGAGCGCCGGGGCGGGCAGGCGCACGAACTCGAAAAACCGAGCGATGGCCTGAAACGGCTGCGGCAGATCGAGCGAGTGCAGAAGGTCGATGTCGGGGCTGAGGTAGAAGGCGCGCCGGTGCTCGTACGGGGCGTAGCCGGCGGGCCGGTCGTCGTCGGGGGGGCTGTCGTCGTAGGAAAGGCCCGAGCGGGCGTGCGCCAGCCCGTCGCCGCCGTAGCCGGCCGAGAAGGCCAGCCAGTCCGGCCAGAGGCGACGGGCGCGGCCCTGCAAAAGCTCTTCGGGCCGCACCGTGAGCCAGTACGTGATGCCGTCGTAGTCCTTGATGGCATTGCCGAGGTAGCCGAGCGGCCCGCCGCCGTCGACGCCGGTCGTCTGCGTACCGTAGTAGGGCGAGGGGTTGTAGGAATACTTCGCCGCAACCCAGTCCATCCGCTCCGGGTAGGCGACCTGAAGGCCCCCGGCGGCGCTGCCGACGAGGTTGGCCAGCGCGTCGGTGCGGGAGAACCCGTAGGCTTTGCTGAAGCCGTCGCTGATCTCGATCTGCGTCTGAAAGACGGTGCTGACGATTCCGCCGAAGAGGGCCGATTCGCCGGGGGAGAGGCCGGCCCAGCGCCCGTAGCCGCCCGCGATGTGCGTGACGTGCCACGAGGTCCAGACGTGGCCCATCTTGTCTTGCTGCACGAAGGTGTGCCAGTCGTCGAGCCAGCCGTCGTCGACCGTGCCGCCCCCGGTGGCGCTCTCGGACTGGTTGTAGAAGTGAAAGCCGGTGCGCTCCGCCTCGTCGTACCAGATACTGGCCAGGCCGACGGAGAACACCGCGTCGAGCACGCCGGCGCCGCCGACGCCGTACCAGAAACGCTGCGGGTGATACGACGGCGCCGCCTCCAGCAGCGAGAGGTCGGTTTGTGTGCGGGGGGGCGGGGAGACGGGGAGACGGGGGCGTTCGGGAACGGGCGCAGAAATCGGAAGGAGGGGGTCCAGCACGGCGGCGCGGGCGGTGGCGGGCAACGGGGCGCGGCCCGTGTCGGTGCGCACCGTCGTCTCGGCACGTCCCGAGGCGGACGACGGCGTCGTCGGCTGCGCCCGGACCGCGTCCGCCAGAAGAACACTGACCAACGCAGTCAGCACCGCGAAAACACGCAAACGCATGTCAGAAAGCGGAGACCAAAGAGAAATGCCGATCAGGGGTTGAGCCCAGCCTCCGTTTGAGAAGCGTAGCGGCACAGCGCGCTGTGCCCGAAAAGGAAACAAGTCGGCTCACAAGTGGCCGAAACGCATATTGCCCGTTACAACCCCTGATTCGCATGAGAAAGATGAGAGACCGCCGTCCGCCGTCTGCGGTCCGCCGGTCTGAGCTAGGAAAGGCCGAGCTGCCCGGCGGCGTCCTCGACGAGTGCGCGCGCCTCGTCGGGCGTGGGGGCTTCGGCGTAGACGCGCAACACCGGCTCAGTGCCGGAGGGGCGTACCAGCACCCAGCGCCCGTCCTCGGCGATGTGCTTGACGCCGTCGAGCGTGTCGAGCTCGGCGACCGGGTGGCCGTCCACTTCGCGCAGGCCGCCCTCGTCGTCGAGGCGGCCCAGCACCTTCTGCTTTTGCGCGTCGGTGGTGCGGATGTCGTCGCGGTAGTAGTGGTGCGGCCCGAACGCCTCGTGCAACTCGGCGACCAGCGCGGAAAGCGGCTTCCGGCGCTTCGTCATCATTTCCACGACCAGCAGGCCGATGTAGATCCCGTCGCGCTCGGGCAGATAGCCGCCGGCGGCGATGCCCCCGCTCTCCTCGCCGCAGACGAGCACGTCGGGGCCGCCGTCGCTGCCCACCAGCTTCGGCGCGAGGTGCTTGAAGCCGATGGGTTCGACCTCCATCGGCAGGCCGTAGTGATCGGCCATCGCGTCGAGCATGTGCGTGGCGGCGAAGGTCTTGGCGATGCGCCCGCTCCGGCCGCGCTCTTCGTGGAGGTACTTCACCAACAGCGCCATGATTTCGTGCGGGGTCACGAAGCGCCCGCTTTCGTCGACCATGCCGATGCGGTCGCCGTCGCCGTCGTTGGCGATGCCGACGTCGCAGCCTTCGCGGGGTACCATCTCCAGAAAATCGCCGAGGTAGCGCGCGATGGGTTCAGGCGGCGTGCCTTCGAAACCCGGGTTGTCTTCCGCGTGCAGCTCCACGACCTGATCGTCGCCGAGGAGACGACGCAGCAGCCCCTGGCTCGCGCCGAACATGGCGTCGTGCCCGACGCGCACGCTCGCCTCGCGGATGGCCTCGAGGTCGAGCTGTTTGCGCAGGGCGTCGAGGTAGCCGCCCGCCAGGTCGCGCATCTCGGCGCGCCCCTCGTCCACCAGCGCGTCGAAGGGCGGCAGGTCGGAGGGCGCCGCGTCGGGGATGCGTTTTTCGACCTCGGCGATCTGCGCGGGCGGGGCCGAGCCGCCAAAAGGCGCCTTGATCTTGTACCCGTTGTACTCGGGAGGGTTGTGACTGGCCGTGATGACCACGCCGGCATCGGCGCCGAGCGCCTCGGTCGCCCAGCTGACGGCCGGCGTCGGCGTGACGCTTTCGCTGACGAGAAGGCGCTCGACGCCCCCGTCGGAGGAAGAGGCGGCCATCGCGCGCGCCGCATGCTTGGCGAAGCGCCGGCCCAGAAAGCGCGCGTCGTAGCCCAGCGCCACCGTCGTCGGGGCTCCGTCGCTGCCGGCGGAATGCGTGTCGTCGAGCCAGCGCGCGGTGGCCTGCGCCACGCGGGCGAGGTTGTCGAAGGTGTATTCCTCGGCGATGACGGCGCGCCAGCCGTCGGTTCCGAAGCTGATGGGAGAAGGCATGCGCTACGTGAGGGCACTTCCGGGAAGAACAGTCCGTCGGCTTCGTGAATGCTGAGACGCAGCTCGTTCCCCGACTTTTGGGTCTGCCACCACAGCGAGGCTCACCGGGAGACGCCCTCCTTCTCCCGTTCCTCCCTCATTCGACCGTGACGCTTTTGGCCAGGTTGCGCGGCTGGTCGACGTCGGTGCCGCGCATCACGGCCATGTGGTAGCTCAAGAGCTGGAGCGGCACGACCGTCAAGAGCGGCGAGAGGTACTCCATCGTTTCGGGCACGCGCATGACGTACTCGGCCAGGTCGTCGAGCTCGTGGTTGTCGGCGTTGGTGATGGCGATGACCGAGCCGTCGCGCGTGACGACCTCCTCGATGTTGGAGACGACCTTGTCGTAGGTCGAGTCCTTCATGGCGATGAAGACGACGGGCATGAACTGCGTAATCAGCGCGATGGGGCCGTGCTTCATCTCGGCCGCCGGGTAGCCCTCGGCGTGGATGTAGGAAATCTCTTTCAGCTTCAGCGCGCCTTCGAGGGCGACGGGGAAGTTGTAGCCGCGCCCCAGGTAGAGGAAGTTGTTGGCGTAGCGATAGACCTTCGCCATGTCGCGCACCTCGTCACTGCGCTTCAGTTCGGTGCGCACCTTGTCCGGCACCCCGGCGAGCGCGTCGAGGCACTCCTGCATGTCCGCCTTGTCGAGCGTGTTGTTTTCGGCCATCGCCAGGGCGATCATCGTCAGCACGCACACCTGGCAGGTGAATGCCTTCGTGGAAGCGACGCCGATCTCGGGGCCGGCGTGCAGGTAGACCCCCGCGTCGGTTTCTCTTGCAATGGTGGAGCCGACGACGTTGCAGACGCCCAGCGTCATCGTGTCCTGCTCCTGCGCCTCGCGGATGGCCGCCAGCGTGTCGGCGGTTTCCCCGCTCTGGCTGATGGCGATCACCACGTCCCCGTCGTGCAAGATCGGGTTGCGGTAGCGAAATTCACTGGCGTACTCGACCTCCACGGGCACCCGGGCGAGCGACTCGATGAGATACTCGCCGACCAGCGCGGAGTGCCAGCTCGTCCCGCAGGCCACCAAGATGACGCGGTCGGCGTCGCGCAGGTCGTCCATCACTTCCGTGAGGCCGCCGAGCATCACGCTTCCCTTCTCGGGGTTGATGCGCCCTCTCATGCAGTCCTCCAGCGCGGTGGGCTGCTCCATGATCTCCTTGAGCATGAAGTGCTCGTAGCCGCCCTTTTCGATTTCCTCCAGGTCCCATTCGAGCTCGTGAATCTCCTTTTCCAGGTCGGCGCCCTCGATGGTCTTGACGTCGTAGCCGCCGCGACGCACGACGGCCATCTCGCCGTCGTCGAGGTAGACGACCTGGCGCGTGTGCTCGATCAGCGGGGCGGCGTCGGAGCCGATGAAGTACTCGCCCTCGTCCTCGCCGACGCCCAGGATGAGCGGACTGCCGTTGCGCGCGGCGATCATCAGGTCCGGGTCTTCGGTGCTGACGACGACGATGCCGTAGGCCCCGACCGTCTGGGTCAGCGCCTGGCGCACCGCCTCCTCGAGCGGCAGTCCCGTCGTCTGCTGCACGTCATCGATCAGGTGGACGAGCACCTCCGTGTCGGTGCCGCTTTCGAACTCGTAGCCTTTCTGAAGCAGGCTTTTCTTGATGGCGCCGTAATTCTCGATGATGCCGTTGTGCACCAGCGCGAAGCGCCCGTCGGTCGAGGAATGGGGATGGGCGTTGACGTCGCTGGGCTCACCGTGCGTGGCCCAGCGCGTGTGCCCGATGCCCAGCGAGCCGCGCAGCCGGCGTTGCCCGTCCACGCTTCCGCTGTCGAGCGCCTCGCGCAGCTGGCTGACCTTGCCCTCTTTTTTGAGCACAGCCAGTTGGTGAGCAACCGCCTCGGAAGCGGCCTGTCCGTCCTCGCCGGCCGCGCCGTTTGGGGCCGCGCTGTTTGGGGCCGCTCCGTCTTCGCTGACGATGGCGACGCCGGCGGAGTCGTAGCCGCGGTACTCGAGACGCTCCAGGCCTTTGACCAGAATCTTCTCGGCCTCACGGTCGCCGATGTATCCGACAATTCCACACATAAACGTTGTTGCTCAATGGGGGGGCAGCGCGATCGCGGTCAGCGCGCGGGGCGACGGGACGTCGCGACCCATGCGGAGAGGGCGACGACGGCGGAAGGCGGCGCGCTGCTCGCTCTTTCTCTTCTGCAAAAAGGATACCGCCTCACGGTTCGGGAAATGTCTCGCCGAAGGGGTCCCTGCTTTCGGGCGAGGGGTCGCGTCCGGTGAGCTTGCGGGCGATCTTTTCGGTCAGCAGCGACGCCAGCACGACGAGAATCACCTCCGAGAGCAGTCCGAAGACGAAGCGGCGCATCGTGAAGCTCAGCAACCTCGGCAGCAGCCTGGCCGCCGCGATGACGCCGAAAAAGCCGAGCAGGCTTTTGACCAGGCCCTCCTGGAGCGGGTCGGAGTCGTTCATGATCGTCTTGAGTAGCAAGAAAGGGGGTAGACGGGCGATGGAACCTCCCAACCTACGAAGGCGAGTGGACCGGCGTCACCCGCCGATCCGTGACATTCGATTGACGATTGACGATTTCGGTTGTTGACGGGCAGCCAATCGAACATCGTCATTCGTCGTTCGACACTCGTTTCAGTTGGCCGCAGGCGGCGTCGATGTCGCGGCCGCGGCTGCGGCGCACGGTGACGGTGACGCCCTGCCGCGCGAGGGCCCCGGCGAAGGCGTCGAGCCGCGCTTCGGTGGTGCGCTCGAAGTCGGCGATGCCCTCGACCGGGTTGTACATCAAGAGGTTGACCTTCGAGGGCACCCAGCGGGCGATCTCGGCGAGGCGCTCGGCGTCGGTTTCGCTGTCGTTGAAGTGGTGGAAGAGGCAGTATTCGTACGTCACTTCGCGGCCCGTCTGCTCGTGGTAGTGGCGGAGGGCCCCTTCGAGCGCGCCGAGGTCGGTCTTTTCGCTTTCGTTGACGGGCATGATGGCCGATCGCTGCTCGTCGGTGGGGGCGTGGAGGCTGACGGCGAGGCGCGAGCCGGGGTCGTCCGAGGCGAGGTCGCGGATGCGGCGCGCCAGGCCGACCGTCGAGACGGTGATGCGGCGCGGGGAAAGGCCGAAGCGCGCCTTCTCGTGCGTCAAGAGGCCAATCGAGCGCACGACGCCGTTGTAGTTCAGGAGCGGTTCGCCCATGCCCATGAAGACGACGTTGGACACGCCGCGCCCGTAGCGCTCCTCGGCGAGGGCGTCCATGCGGCGGACCTGCTCGTAGATCAGC
>PXTR01000041.1 GCA_003023245.1 Bacteroidetes bacterium QS_8_68_15
TGGCGCCACTGCGTGGAGGCCTCTCCATACACTTTTCTGATCACGTCGTCACCATCTTCCGTCTCAAGCGGCATGGCTTCGGAGTTGACCAAGAGCAGTTCGGTGTAGTTGCCGCCGGTGTATCCGAGCGTCAGCCCGCCGTTGAAGATGCCGAACCGCTGGTTGTAGCCAATGTCGAAGCCGAGGCTCGGGAAGTTGACCTGCGAGATGTCGCCGTCTCCATCGCTGATCTCACTGCTGCTACCGAAGTCGATGGGCGGCCGGCTGTTGCTGGCGTTTTCGGTGTCGTCGGTGCCGAAGAAGTCGCCGAACTCGTTGTTGGGGTTGTAGTCGCGGTCGCCGGAGTAGCTGTTGGCGCCAACTTTCGCACGGATGTAAAAACCGCTCGGGCGCGTCTGCTGCGCCTGGGCGCTGGAGGCCAGCAGGCCGCCGGCCAGCAGACAGGCGATCAGCAAGCACACGAGCACGCGCCAGGGAAGGGGAAACGCAGAAGAACGACTCGGCATGGGAAAAACGAGGGTTTTTGGGTGAGGGAAAGTCCGTCTTTATCTGCACGTCGTCTTCGGCCACCGGTGCGGGCGTGTTGCCGCTGCGTAGATACCGCTTCCGACGAACGGCCCTTATGTTAACGCCCATAGCTTCTTATTTCAAGTGCTTCTTTTCGGGGGACGTTTGGGACCGGTCCACAGCACAGGCGGGAACGCCGTCTCGTCTCGGGCCGGGGCGAACTCACGCCGCAGCGTTCGAGTAGGGACAGGCCCCGTTTTTCTGAAGACCGTCCCGACGATGGAAGCCTCCGATTCCGATTCTGAACGGCAGCAGCAGCAGCAGCAACCCGGTGGCGGCCGGACCACCGTCGCGCCGGGCCAGACCGCCGTCGGCGACGTGGGCGAGTTCGGCCTGATCGCGCACCTGCGCGACGCCCTTGCCGGCAGCGGCGAGAATGGCGATGGGCGCCCGCCCGAAGCCGCACGCGACGACGTGCTCGCCGGCATTTACCGACGCGCTCGTGGAGGGCACGCACTTCGACCGCTCGTTCATGCCGCTGGGGCACCTCGGCGTCAAAGCGCTCTCGGTCAACGTCAGCGACGTGGTGGCGATGAACGCCGAGCCGCGCTACGCGCTCGTGGCGCTGGGGCTGCCGGAGGGCGTCTCCGTCGAGGAAGTGCGCCGGCTCTACGACGGCTTCCGCCAGGCCGCCGCCGCCTACGACGTGGCCGTCGTCGGCGGCGACACCACCAGTGCCCCGCGCCTCTCGCTCTCGGTCACCGTCACCGGGGAGGCCGACGCGGACGACATCGTCTACCGCAGCGGCGCGCGGCCCGGCGACGCGCTCTGTGTGAGCGGCGACCTCGGCGCCGCCTACGCCGGACTCAAAATCCTAATGCAGGAGCGCCGGCGCCTGCGCGAGCAGGGCGAGTCCGACTTCCAGCCCGACCTCGACGCCTTCCAGTACATCATTCAGCGCCAGCTCGCCCCCAGCGCCCGCCTCGATGTGGTGCGCGCCTGGAAGGAAATGCCCTTCCGCCCGCGCGCACTGATCGACATTTCCGACGGGGTCGCCTCGGAGGTGCATCACGTCTGCGAGGCCGGCGACGTAGGCGCGCGCGTGGAGGGGGCGGCCCTGCCGGTGGCTCCCGAGACGCGCCGCGCCGCCGACGCCTTCGAGCAGGATGTGGACATCTACACCCTCTTCGGCGGGGAAGACTATGAGTTGCTCTTCACCCTGCCGGAGGAGCAGCTGAGCCGCCTCGATTCGGAGACCTTCACGCAGATCGGTGAGATGACCGACGCGGACGACGGCGTGCGCTTCCGTCCGCCCGGCGCCGACGAGCTGATCCCGCTCAAGCCCGGCGGCTTCGAGCACTTCGACGATTGAACGTTGCGAGGGGAAGGGTGACGGGAGGTTCTGGAGGTTCTGAACGAAGGGCAACTTACCCCTGCCGCCGGAAAGAAACCAGCGGGCGTGAGTCCATTTCGCGCGACGACCGTGTGATGCGCGACGCTCAGGCGGCTTCGGAGAGCGGCGCCGTTCGGTCCTCCTCGTCCGCCGCCGCAGCGTCTCTCCCGTCGCGCCGGCGCGGGAACGAGACGATGAAGGTGGTGCCTTCGCCCTCGGTGCTCTCCACCGCGATGGTTCCGTCCTGGAGGTCGACGAGGCGCTCGGTGATGGTCAGGCCCAGGCCGCTGCCTTCATAGTCGCGGCCGAGGCCGCGCGACTGCTGGCGGAACTCCTCGAAGAGGTGCGGCAGAAAGTCGTCGCTGATGCCGACGCCGGTGTCGCTGACGTGCAGGTGCACCTCCTCGGTGTCGGCCTCGACGGCGAGGGTGACGCGGCCGCCGTCCGCGGTAAACTTGATGGCGTTCTCGGCCAGGTTGTGCAGGATGCGATGGAACGCGGCCTCGTCGAGACGGGCCTGCGCCTCGGGGGCGGCCGAGAGGCGCGTGCGCAGCGCGAGGCCCTGCTTCTCGGCGAGCGGGCGCAGCACCGGGAGGGCGGCTTCGACCTCGTCGGCGAGCGTCAGCGGAGCGAGATCGAGCGTCGGATCACCGTGTTCGAGCTTGGCCATGTCGAGCACCGAGTCGAGCGTATCGCGCAGGCGGAGGGCGCTGGTCTGGATGGTTTCGGCGAACTCTTTGGGTTCCCCGTCGAGCCGGTCGGCCAGCGACTCGGAAAAGCCCAGAATGCTGGTCATCGGGGTGCGCAGCTCGTGGCTCATGTTGTTGAGGATGTCGGTTTTGAGGCGCAGCATCTCCTCGGCTCGTTCGCGCGCTTCCACGAGCTGGCGTTCGTAGCGCCGGCGCGCAGTGGCGTCGCGGAAGATCACCATCACGAGCGACTGTCCTTCCACCTCGACGAGGCTGGCGTGCGCTTCCACGGGGACCCGCTCGCCGGACTTCGTCACGAGGTAGAGATCATCGCCGAGGAGAGGCTTTCCGTGAATCTTCTCTTCGAAGAAAAGAGTTGCGTACTTCGCGCGCTCCTCAGCGGGGTGCAGCTTCGACTGATGCATTCCCTGAAGGTCGTCGAGCGCATAGCCGGTAAGCTGCTGCGCGCGGTCGTTGGCGTCGACGAAGCAGCCGGTTTCGGCGTCGACGACGAAGATCGCGTCGCCGGCGGCGCCCATGAGCATGCGGTAGCGCCGCTCGCTCTCCAGCAGGCGCTTGCGGATGCCCACGCGCAGGTGGACGATTGCGTAAAACACCGTCGCGGCCCCGGCAAGGCAGAGCCCGAAGACGAACGGGTCGACCGGCGGGCGGGGCGTCAGCGCGAGCGCCGCCAGCGAGCCGCTCACGCTGAACAGGAGGAAGCGGCCCAGCGGCCCGGGGCGATCCAGCCCCATGCTGAATGCCGCCATCGCCACGATCAGCGTAAACAGCAGGCCGACGGCCGCGTCGGGGTGAAACCCGTTGGCCCAGGCGAAACCGATGATCCAGGTCATCGTCACGTACAGCAGCGCGCGCATGCCCCGGCGCAGGTTGCGGCGCACGTGCCTGCTCCCGAACGAGGCGACGCCCAGCGCGCCCCAGGCCACGCCCACGACCAGCCGCATCCACAGCGGGTCTTCGATGTCGGGACTGGTCATTCCGTACACCACCCCGAAGCACGGAATCAGCACGGTGGCGAGGGCGCAGATCACGCGGTAGGCCCGCCGACGCGAGGCGCCGCTGCCGCCGAACAAAGAGGCCGAGCGCGGCGTGTCGCGCGGGGCGGAACGCTCAGGTCGAGGGCGAGGAAAGGTCATGAGACGAACAAGGCAGGATTCGCTGACGGAGGCGCGCTTCACCGGGCGGAGACGCGGTACGCTTCGACGGCCTCGCGGACGCGGGCGAAGGCGCGTCCGGCTTCATCGACGAGCGCGGTCGTCGGCGCGTCCGTGCGTCCCTCGTTGCCGCGTTCTTCGAGCGTCTGGCACAGGCGGGCGAGCCGTTCGGCGCCGAAGGTGCGCGCGTTGGCCTTCAGGGTGTGAGCGGCGTGCTCGAGCGCGTCGGCGTCGGCGCGCTGGCAGGCGGCGCGCATGGCCTCGATCTGCTGCGGCGCGTCTTCGAGAAAGTGGCCGATCAACTCCTCGACGAAGGCCGGGTCGTCGCCGACCTGCTCGTGCAGGTACGCCGGGTCGAAGACCGGCAGATCCTCCCCGTCGGCGGCAGCGGCGGCGCCGGCGCCGGAAGAAGCAGGGGGCGCCGTCTCGCCGTCGCCCGCCTCGCCGTCGTCATCCTCGGCGGGGGGCGGGGGCTCCTCCGGCAGGCGCGTGCACTGCCGGAGCGTGTCGGCGAGCGCCTGGGCCTCGAACGGCTTGGCGAGATGATCGTCCATCCCCGCTCGGTAGCAGGCGGCGCGCCCCTCCTCTGTGGCGTTGGCGGTGACGGCCACCAGGCGGGGACGCTCGTCGTCGTCGGGGTACCGCTCGCAGAGACGCCGCGCGGCCTCCTTGCCGTCCATCTCTGGCATCTGTACGTCCATCAGCACCACGTCGTAGCGCTGGCGCTTCACAGCGCCGAGCACCTCCCGGCCGTCGGCGACCGCGTCGGCCCGGTAGCCCAGGCGACCCAGCACGCGCAGCGCGACTTTCTGGTTCACGGGGTTGTCCTCGGCGAGGAGGATGCGCAGCGGGTGGCGCTCCCCGAGGTCGCGCTCCAACTGCCGGCGCTCGGGCGCCGGCGCCTCATCGTCGGGGTCCCCATCCCCGACGAGGGTGCGGAGCGTGCGCAGCAGACGTTCGACTCGGGCGGGCTTGGAGAGCCAGGCGTCGAGGGCGGGCTCGTCTTGGCGGCGGTACCCCGAGGAGCTGAGCATCAAGCGCGCCATGCCGGGGCGTTCGTCGGCGAGCGTGCGCGCCAGCTCCAGCCCGTCCATCTCCGGCATGTGCATATCCAGAACGGCCACGTCGAAGCGGCCGGCCTGCTCGGCGCGCACCCGGCGCAGCGCCTCAGCGCCCGAGGTGACCAGCACCGGCTCCATCCCCCAGCGCTCGGCCTGAAGCTGCATCATGCGGCGGTTCGTCTCGTTATCGTCGACGACGAGCACGCGCCGCCCGTCCAGCGCGGTCTGCGCCTCGAAGAGCTGCTGCTGGCGCGGCTCCGGCAGGTCCGCCGCCTCCGCGCGGATCGTGAAGTGAAAGGTCGACCCTTCGCCGGCGGCGCTCTCTACGTCCATCGTTCCCCCCATCAGCTCGGCCAATCGCTTCGAGATGGTCAGCCCCAGCCCCGTGCCGCCGTACTCGCGCGTGGTCGAGGCGTCCGCTTGGTTGAAGCTGTCGAAAAGCTCGCTCTGCTGCTCTTCGGGAATGCCGATCCCCGTGTCTTCCACGGCGAAGCGCACGGCCCGCCCGTCGTCGTTTTCGCCGCCGTTTTCGCCGCCGCCGCCGGGAGCCGCCTCGACGCGCACGTTGACCGTTCCCTCCTCGGTAAACTTGACCGCGTTGGAGAGCAGGTTCGTCAAAATCTGGCGCACGCGCGTCACGTCGCCGTGCAGCGCCGCCGGCGCCGACGCGCCGACGCAGTAGGCCAGGTCAATCTCCTTCTCGGCGGCCTTCGGGCGCACCAGGTCGAGCGCTTCCTCGACCACTTCGTGCACGGCGAAGGGCTGCGAGTCGAGCGTGATCTTGCCGGCCTCGATCTTGGAGAAGTCCAGGATGTCGTTGATGATCGAAAGCAGCGCCTCGCCGCTGGTGCGCACCACGTCGACGAACTCCTGCTGCTCGCCGGAGAGGTCGGTGTCGTCCAGCAGGCTGGTCATGCCGATCACGCCGTTGAGCGGCGTGCGGATCTCATGGCTCATATTGGCGAGGAAAGCGCTTTTGGCGCGGGCGGCTTCCTGCGCTCGGTCGCGCGCCTCCATGAGCTGTTCCTCGAGCTCTCTGCGCTCGGTGATGTCGATACTCATGCCCGCGATCTGAACGACGTTCCCGTCCGCGTCGAAGATGGGCACCTTGGTGGAAAGGGTGTACTGCTGCTCGCCGGTTTTTACGTGCTTTCTCGTTTCCTCTTTCGCGATCTGCGCCTCCCCGGTCTCGACGATGTGCCGCTCGTCTTGGTAAAACCGCTCGGCCAGTTCACGCTCGAAGAAGTCGAAGTCGGTCTTGCCGACGAGCTCGTCGGGATCGTCAGCGCCCATGAGGTCGGCCACGTACTCGTTGGCGACCAGGAAGCGGCTTTCGGGGTCTTTCACCCAGATGGCCTCCGGGATGTGGTCGATGATGGCGCGCAGCAGACGCTGCTGCTTGTTCTGACGGTTCTCCAAGCGCTTGCGCTCGGTAATGTCGAAACTCGTGCCCGCGATGTAGACGATCTCCCCTTCGCTTCCGTAGACCGGCACCTTGGAAGAAAGAGTGTGCTGCGTCTCTCCAGTGACGAGGTGCGCGCCCTGCTCCTCTTTGGCAATCTGCGCCTCGCCGGTCTCGATGATGTGCTGCTCATCGCGGTAGGCCTCCTCAGCGCGCGCTTGCTCGTAGAAGTCGAAGTCGCTCTTGCCGAGCAGTTCGTCCGGGTCGTCGACGCCCATCTGCTCGGCGACGTGCTCGTTGGCGACCAGGAAGCGGCTTTCGGGGTCTTTCACCCAGATGGACTGCGGGATGTGGTCGATGATGGCGCGCAGCAGCTCTTTCTGTTCGTTCAGCTCGCGCTCGGCGCGCACGTGCTCGGTCAGGTCGGTGTCCACCACCACGAAGTGTTGCAGCTCGCCCGCTTCGCCGAAGACGGGCGTGAGCGTGGAGGAGAGGTGCTTGGTCTCGCCGGAAAGCGTCTCGAAGGACCACTCGTAGCTCACCGCGCCCCCCTCGCGGGCGGCCGTTTCCATGAGGTCGTCGATCTGCTCGACCGGGACGGCGTTTTGCATGCGATTGTCGAAGCGCTCGCGCAGTTCGTCGAGCTCGTAGCCGGTCAGGCGCGTGAAGGCGTCGTTGACCCACTCGATGCGGCCGTCGGCGTCGGCGAGGAGGACGGCGTTGTCGGTTTCGCGGGCCACCATCGAAAGCGTTTCCATCTCCAGGCTGGTCTGCGCCAGTTCGGCGTTGGCCTCTTCGGCGCGCTCTTTTTGGTCGCGCATCTCGCGGGTGCGCTCGGCGAGCCGCCGCTGCGTCCGCGCGTGCCACGCGACGGTGTAGTAGATCACCACCGCGCTCCCGGACAGGAAGCCCAGCAGGAGCAGGGGGCTCAGCTGCGGAGCGGGGAGGGCCACCCATGCCGGGAGCAGGAAGAACGCGGCTGCCACGCTCCCGAGGGCGAAGACGAGGTAGCGCACGGCAAGATCGACGCGATCGGTGCTGACCCCCAGGAAAACCCCGACGCAGAGGACGGTGTAGACCACCCCCACAGCGTACACCATCGTCATCCCGTTCAGCGCCGCCGCGGTGACGATCCACGCCGTCACGACATAGCAGGAAACGTGGTTGAACAGCGTAAAATGCTCGCGGACGCGCTCGCTAAAATAGGACAGCCCGACGGGGACCAAACATGAGGCGGCGGCGAGCACGCGGAGAAACCAGAAGGGTTCACGGGCCGCCGGGTTCGCGAAGCGCTGGATCACTCCCATCCCCAGAATGATCGCCCCGCCTACCACCAGCAGCAGGCGGTGAAACCGCAGCCGCTCCAGGCCGGCGTCCGCCGTCGCGGCGTCTTCGGCGAGCGGTGAGGGAGTCGGAGCGTTCATGGAAAGGTATTCGTGTGCCTGAACGAATCCCGCTTTGCGCTTGAAGTGAAGAGTAAGTACGATAGGCCAACGCGGAAAGACCAAAAAGTGTGCCGCGAGCGTCGATTCAGCCGCCCCCCTCCTGGCGCCTTCTTGCGCCCTGGACGACTGCCCCGCTCCGGGCAACGAAGGAAAAAACGGAAACCGATCAAGGAAAAATTCCCGGTTTCAGGAAAAGACCGTTGCGAAAGCTCCTCCAGTTGGTAGGCGCTGTTCCGACGGCCGGCGTTCTGCTTTTCCCCGGCCGCCCTTTCCCGCTGCTCTCGGATTTTCCCCGATTCTTTGCTGCGCACACGGCCTCTCGCTCGTGCGCCGGGAAGCAATTCCGCCGCGCACGCTTTAGCTTTACAGTCGCGCTCCCGCCGCCGCTTCTATTCGGCCCGAAGAACGTTCCTCCTTCACCCTCCAACGTTCAACCGTCAACCCAGAGAAATGGAAGCATCTGATCCGCAGACCGCCGTGCAGGAACCGGCGGCCGCCGCGACCGGCGAGGTCGTCCAAGTGATCGGCCCCGTTATCGACGCGAAGTTCGCCAAAGAAGACGTGCCCGACATTCTCGACGCGCTCGAAATCGAGCGCTCGGGCGAGGCGCCCACCCTCGTTTTGGAGGTGCAGCAGCACCTCGGCGAGAACCGCGTGCGCGCCATCGCGATGGACTCCACCGACGGGGTCACGCGCGGGCAGGAGATCGAGGCGACCGGCCAGCCGATCACCGTGCCCATCGGTGAGGAGATCCGCGGGCGCCTCTTCGACGTGACCGGGACGGCCATCGACGGCCTTCCCCAGCCGGAGACGGGCGAGGAGCGCTCGATTCACCAGTCGCCGCCGGAATTCGACGAGCTGGCCACCGAGGTGGATATGCTCGAAACCGGCATCAAGGTGATCGACCTGATTCAGCCGGTCCCGCGCGGCGGCAAGGTCGGCCTCTTCGGCGGGGCGGGCGTCGGCAAGACGGTGCTCATCCAGGAACTGATCAACAACATCGCCGAGGCGCACGAGGGCCTCTCGGTCTTCGCCGGCGTGGGAGAGCGCACGCGCGAGGGCAACGACCTGCTCAGAGAGATGATCGAGGCGGGCGTGATGACCTACGGCGAGGAGTTCGACGAGTCGATGGAGGACGGCTCCTGGGACCTCGACAAGGCCGACCTCGAAGCGATGAAGGAAAGCCAGGCCACGCTCGTCTTCGGCCAGATGAACGAGCCGCCGGGCGCAAGAGCCCGCGTGGGGCTGACGGGCCTGACGATTGCGGAGTACTTCCGCGACCTCGGCGGGCGCGACGTCTTGATGTTCATCGACAACATCTTCCGCTTCGTCCAGGCCGGCTCGGAGGTCTCAGCGCTCTTGGGGCGGATGCCCTCGGCGGTGGGCTACCAGCCGACGCTCGCCACCGAGATGGGCGAGCTGCAGGAGCGGATTACCTCCACCAAGCAGGGCTCGGTCACCAGCTTCCAGGCCGTCTACGTCCCCGCCGACGACCTGACCGACCCGGCGCCGGCGACGACCTTCGCGCACCTCGACGCCACGACGGTCCTCTCGCGCGACCTCACC
>PXTR01000042.1:0-1611 GCA_003023245.1 Bacteroidetes bacterium QS_8_68_15
ACCAGACGTCCCATCGGATTGCGGATGTAGTCGGTCATCACGTTGTTGAGGCCGTAAAAGCCGTGGTGGAGCGCCACGATGAGGAAGAGGATGTTGAATCCCTTCCAGAGCACCGCGTAGACCGGATCGGCCAAGCGCAGCATCAGCACGTCGTACGAGGTGACCTCCGCCTCGGCGCCGAACTTGGCGCGCACCGCCTGTTTGGCTGCGTCGGAGTATTCGGGACGCTCGCTCTTTTCAGTCACGACCTGCTCGACGACCGAGCGCGTGGTGTTGTCGTAGTGCTGCACCCAGAAGTGCGTGATCAGCAGAAATACGAGGAACGTGCCCGTGATGCGGTGCAGGAACCAGTTCCCGGCGTTCGAGCGGCGCGACTTTCCGTATTTGCTCGACATTGCGGGTTGAAATTTGGAAAGTTGAGGGGTGAACGTCTTCTGCTGGAGACGGAGCAGGAGGAACGAATCGGTGAAGCTACGATCGAGATTCCGAAATCCGTCTGATGTTGTACTACGCCCTGCACATTCGACCGAGCCGGCGTTTCGGGTCGGAAACCATTCCACTTTCCGCCTCGACCGAAGGGAAGAAGTACTCTTGGAGTGCTACCTTCAATCTTTAACTAACTACCGCCGAGGAAATGCTCGAGCAGCGCCGCCAAGAGCGGGTAGCCCCCCACGGCGAAAAGCACGACGGCCACCGCCCCGAGGGTCCAGTACAGCTTGCCCTGGTGCGGGTGCCAGCCCAGGAAGTCGATCAGCACGATACGCAGGCCGTTGAGCGCGTGGTAGATCACGGCGCCCAGCAGCAGAAACTCCCCGATGACGTAAAGCGGGCCGTGGTATTTGGCGATTAGTGCGTTGTAGGCTTCCCGGTTGGTGATCGACTTGAGGCCCCAGACGTGGATGGCCAAGTACACCACGATCGCCACTCCCGTTAAGCGGTGCAGCATCCACGCAAACATCTCCTTGTGGATGCGGTAGCGCTGAAAGCGCCCGGGGTTCTCCTGCGGGCGCTCCTTGTTGGGCCGCGACTGAACGGCCGTGCCGCCGGCTTCGGAAAGGCCGGTGTGCTCTTCCGTTTCGGTAGCCATGGGTCGAATGGGGCGATACGGGCGAACGGGAGGAGACGGGACCTTACAGTATAGCCACCAGCCTAACAGTATAGCCACCAGCCTACCCGCTGTCCACCGCTACTTCTTCGGGAAAATCGCCGTTGCGCGGGCGGGGCGAACACGTCTCGGGAGGCCCCGTGAGGTACTTCGCAGAGAGGTACGCTAAGGAGGAACGCAGGGTTTCAAAAATAACTGAAAGCGCTCCTCGCCCCCGGGTCTTCGTGCAGTCGTCACAGGGCCGGGATCAATTCGGGGCGTCCGTCGATTCTTTCTTCGGGCGCCTCTTTACAAATCCGGCCTCATTGATCTGCCGGCCTTTCGCCGGCCCCGGCACTGCGCCGCACACAACCTTTGCTTTTTCGCGCGTCGGGGAACCGCCGGACGCCCCACAGTCGCTATCCCACTTTTCCCGGCCCGATGCGCAGGCCGCTGTCGCCGCGCGTCGCGGACCGCTTTTCTTTTCGCGATTTTTCCCCATCCCACTGCGAGCGCGCTCGCCGGCC
>PXTR01000042.1:1766-4180 GCA_003023245.1 Bacteroidetes bacterium QS_8_68_15
CCCGCTTTTCCGCCTCGCCGCGACGGCGGGGGCGGCGGCGTCGTCGGCTGCGGCATCGGCACGGACGGCCCCGGCTTCGCCGCCGGGCGCGCTCGCCCCCTCCGTCTCATGGCTAAAGAAATTGTCGTCAACGCTCGCAAAGACCAGACGCGCATCGCCATCGTCGAAGACGGCGACCTGGCCGAGCTCTACATCGAAAATCCCGAGCACAAGCGCACCATCGGCAACATCGTGCTCGGGCGCGTCCGCAAGGTGATGCCCTCGATTCAGGCCGCCTTCGTGGACATCGGGCAGCCGTCGGACGCCTTCCTGCACTTCTCGGACGTGTCGGACAACCTGCCCGAGGTGCTCGACTTTTTGAAGATGGACCCGCCGCGCGTCGGGGAGGTCGACCTCCCGGAGGGCGGAAAAGGCGGCCGCTCGCGCCGCTCGAAGCGCAAGGGCGGCGCCAGCCCCGAGGACCTGCTCAACGGCGGTCAGCACATCCTCGCCAAAATCGCCAAGGAGCCCATCGCCGACAAGGGCAGCCGCGTCTCGACGGACCTCTCGATGGCGGGGCGCTTTCTGGTGCTGGTGCCGCTGACGGAGTTCATCGCGGTGTCGAAGAAGATTTCCAACTCCAAGGAGCGCCGCCGCCTGAAGGCGCTCACCCGGAGCCTCTTGCCCGACGGCTTCGGCGCGATCGTGCGCACCGTCGCCGAGGGGCGCGACGCCAAGAGTCTCGACCGCGACCTGGAGCTCTTGCTAAATCGCTGGAACGAACTCCAGGAGCACCTCGCCGACAAGCCCAGCGGCCCGGTTACGCTCTACGAGGACGTCGACATGGTCTCCTCGATCATCCGCGACGAGTTCTCCAGCGACTACCGGCGCATCATGATCGACAACCCGAACCTGTACCGCTCGATTCGCGGCTACGTCAAGGCGGTCGCGCCGGAGATCTCATCGTCGGTGCTGCTGCACACCGAGCAGACCAGCGTCTTCGAGGCCGCCGGCATTCAGTCGCAGGTCGACCGCGCCTTCGAGCGGCGCGTGGAGCTGCCCTCCGGCGGCTACCTCTTCATCGAGCGCACTGAGGCGATGCACGTCGTCGACGTGAACTCCGGGCGCAGCGGCAAGGGCAAGTCGCAGGAGGAAAACTCCGTCGACGTCAACCTCGAAGCCGCGCGCGTGATCGCCAAGCAGACGCGCCTGCGCGACCTGGGCGGGATGATGAGCGACTTCGGCCTCGTGCAGATCACGCGCCAGCGCCTGCGCCCCTCGATCACGACGACGTTTTCGCCGGAAGACTTCGCCAACAGGGACGCCGAAGCGCCCGGTGAAGAACCCGGTGAGGACCGCGCCTCCTCCATCGCCGACGAGGCGAGCGGCCCGATGAGCGCGGCGCGCCGCGACGAATTGGACCATCTGCGCCGCGAGGTGGCGCGCCTTAAAAAAGAGGTCGAGGAGCCGCACAAAAAGGCCGAGCGCCTCAAGGAAGACATGCGCGCCTCCCGCGAGGAGCGGCGGCAGATGGAGAAGCGCAAGCGCCGCCTGCAGGGCAAGGCCAGTCGTCTCGAAAAGGAGGCCGAAGACGCCCGAAAAGAACTGAAGCAGCTTCGCAAGGAGAAGCAAGAGCTCTCCGAGCAGGCCGACCGCCGCGCAAAAGAGGCGCGCCGCGAGTTCAGCGAGGACGGCGTTCCGCCGGAGCGCCTGGCGAGCACGCTCGAACGCTGGCTCGAAGACTACGCTGAGCACTCCAGCGGCCGCCCGCTCGTGTTGCGCGTGCACCCGTACGCGGCGGCCTACCTGGCGCGCAGCGTGCCGAGCTACCCGGCGCGCTGGTTCGGGCGCCACCTCGTGCGCGTGCGCGTCGAAGCGGACCAGCAGCTCGGGCCGCTGGACTTCCGCTTCGAGGACCCGCACACCGGCGACGACCTGACCGACCGGCGCGGCCGCCTCGAACAGGCCAAAACGGAGGCCGACGACGGTGACGCGCAGCCGGCGGCGAAAAAGACGAACGGCACGCCCGACCGCGAGGCAGCGGCGGACGCCGAGGAGGAAGACGAAGCCGTCGGCGCCTGAGCGAAGAAAACCCGCGCGGCACAGCGCGCTCATCGTAGAGTCGCACGTTCGAAGAGAATCACTCCGGCGAAGAGAATCATTCCGGCGCTCCTGCGTACCAAAGACCCCCCACGCTCTCGCACACCCACGCCCCCACGCTCACCATGAACCGCACTCCCCAGCTCCAGCGCGAAGGCCAGGCCCTCTGGCTCGACTACATCCGCCGCACGATCCTCACCGACGGCACCCTCCAGCGCCTTATCGAGGAGGACGGCCTGCGCGGGATGACGTCGAACCCGTCGATCTTTCAGGAAGCCATTGGCGAGACCGAGGAGTACGACGGCGACCTGAAGGCCCTCGTCGAGGCGCGGCCC
>PXTR01000043.1 GCA_003023245.1 Bacteroidetes bacterium QS_8_68_15
CGCCTCAGCGACCTGCTCGTCGAGGTGCTGCGCCGCCAGCACGCCGAGCTGCTTCACGAAGCGCAGCAGTGGATTGCTTGAATGATGCGTGATTCGTGAGGCGTGAGGTAGCCAACTCACGAAAGCTGTACGAAGAGTCGAGCGTCAACGCTCGTTGACGGGCTGCTGCCGGTAATGCTCCGGTGCCCACGATGCGGCCTGTTTTCATCACGCAACACGCATCACGAATCACGCACCGTGGCTGCTTCGGCAGCGGCGTTTTTCTATGTTAGAGACGCCTCGGAGAGAAAACACCCGCACCCCCCCGCACCCGAATATGCGCAGCGAACAGGAACAGCGCCGACGCGAAGAGCGTCGCCGGCTCGAAGAGCGCGGCGTCGAGCCGTACGCCTACGCCTTCACCCCCGACGCGCAAGCCGCCGGTCTGCTCGACGCCTTCGACGAAGACAAGCACGGCGACGAGGCGGACGGCGAACTGCGCGGGCGCCTCGCCGGGCGGATCCGCAACATTCGCGTGATGGGAGGGTCCTCGTTTTTCGACCTCCAGGACGAAAGTGGCGCCATTCAGGTCTACGTCCGCCGCGACGAGATGCCGGAGGGCTTCTACGACGAAGTCTTCACCGAACTGCTCGACATCGGCGACATCGTGGGCGTCGGCGGGCCCGTCTTCGAAACCCACACCGAGGAGGTCACCGTGCGCGCCGAAGAGATGACGCTGCTCTCGAAGGCGCTCCGGCCCATGCCCACCCCCAAGGAAAAAGAGACCGACGAGGGGGAGGTCGAGGTCTTCGACGAAGTGACCGACAAGGACTTTCGCTACCGCCGACGCTACGTCGACCTGACGGTGAACCCCGGCGTGCGGGAGGTCTTTCGGCAGCGCGCGCAGCTGTTGCGCACGATGCGCGGCTTTCTCGACGAGCGCGGCTACCTCGAAGTCGAGACGCCTGCGTTGCAGCCCATCTACGGCGGGGCCACCGCGCGGCCCTTCACCACGCACCACAATGCGCTGGACATGCCGCTCTACCTGCGCATCGCCGACGAACTCTACCTCAAGCGCCTGCTCGTCGGCGGCTTCGACGGCGTCTACGAGATCGCGAAGGATTTTCGCAACGAGGGCCTTTCACGCTTCCACAACCCGGAGTTCACCATGATGGAGCTGTACGTGGCGTACCGGGACTACGAGTGGATGATGGACCTGACCGAGACGCTCATTTCCGACATCGCCACTGAACTGCACGGCGCGCCCGAAGCACCCGGCTTCGGCGAGGACGGCGAACCGATCTCGCTGGAAGGCCCGTGGCGGCGCGTGCCCTTTTTCGACGCCCTCGACGAGCAGGCGGGCCTCGATCTGTACGGAAACGACCGCGCCGACCTCCTTGCCGCGGCCGAGGAGCGCGGGCTGGACGTGGACGACGAGATCAGCAAGGGCAAGCTACTGGACGAGCTCTTCGGCGAGCTGGTCGAGCCGCACTTCACCGGGCCGACGTTCGTGACGGACTACCCGGTCGAGCTGAGCCCGCTGGCGAAGCGTCACCGCGAGAAGGAGGGCCTCGTCGAGCGCTTCGAATTGATCGTGGGCGGGCGCGAGCTGTGCAACGCCTTCTCCGAACTGAACGACCCCGACGAGCAGCGCGCGCGCTTCGAAGAGCAGGCCCGCTACGCCGCCGAAGGGGACGGCCAGGACGCGCCCCTCGACGAAGACTACCTGCGCGCCCTGGAATATGGCATGCCCCCCGCCGCCGGCCTCGGCATCGGCATCGACCGCCTCACCATGCTGATGACCGGCCAGGACTCGATCCGCGACGTGGTGTTGTTTCCGCTGATGCGTCCCGAGCAGGGGGAGGGAACGAATCAGGCGGAAGACGCGGGGTGAATGGGAACGCGATGCTGTTGCGTGATGCGTGTTGCGTGACGCGTGATGAGGTCAGCCCGAAGAATTTACGTCTGGGGGCTACCGGCGGGAGCCATTCAGAAAACGTTGACGCTCGACTGTCTTTCCAGCGTTCGCAGGTGAGCAACCTCACGCATCACGCGTCA
This sequence comes from Bacteroidetes bacterium QS_8_68_15, assembly GCA_003023245.1. The sequence continues at coordinate 2,038 of PXTR01000043.1, forward strand.
CGAATCACGCTCTCATGAAAAGCGCCGGCCAGCATGACACGACGGTTGAAGAGCGCGCCGGCTACCTCGAGCTGATGCGCGCAAACGTGAACTTCCGGCGGCTCTGGGCCGGGTCGGTCGTGTCGCTGCTGGGGGACTGGTTCAACACGATCGCGCTCTACGTCCTCGTCGTCGAGCTGACGGGCTCGCCGCTGGCGCTGGGGGGCGTCTTCATCACCAAGATGCTGCCGTGGGCCGTGGTCTCCCCGCTGGCGGGCGCGCTGACGGACCGCTACGCGCGCCGCCGCCTCATGATCGGCGCGGATTTGGTGCGAGCCGTCGTCGTGCTGGGCTTCCTCCTGATCGACACGGCGGCGGAGGTGCCTCTGCTCTACGCGCTCGTCGCCGCGCAGGTGGTCGTCAGCGCCGTCTTTCAGCCAGCCAAGAGCGCCTCCATTCCCAACATCACCACGCCGCGCGAGCTGCTGACCGCCAACGCGCTGCTCTCGGCCACGTGGTCGACGATGCTGGCGGTGGGCGCGGCGCTGGGCGGGCTGGCCGCCGAGGCGCTGGGCACCGACGCGGTCTTTCTGATCGACAGCGCGACGTACCTCGTCAGCGCGGTGTTTATCTGGGGCACGGTGATCCCGCAGGAGACGACCGCGAGCGACGAGCCGCTGCTGCGCTCAGCGGTGCGCGAGATCGTGGAGGGGTGGCGCCACCTGCGCGCGCATCCGCGCATTCGGCGCGTCGCGCTGGCGAAGGCGACGTGGGCCGTCGGCGGCGGCGGGCTGGTCTACATGGTGGCGCTCCTCGGCGACGAAGTCGCGCCGCAGGCGATGGCGGCGGGGGTGGGCGTGCTCTTCATGGCGCGCGGCATCGGGACGGGCGTGGGGCCGGTGGTGGCGCGCGCCTTTTTTACGAAGGAAGAGCGCTGGCCGGCGGTGCTGGGCGGCTGCATTGCCTTCTGCGGGGCCGGCTACGTGGCCGTCTCGCTGGCGCCGTGGCTCTCGACGGCGGCGAGCATCGCGCTGTTGTGCGTGCTGGTGCTGGCCGCGCACGCCGCCAGCGGGGCCAACTGGGTGCTCGCCACGGTGATGCTCCAGAAGCGCACCGAAGACCGCTTTCGCGGGCGCGTCTTCGGCACGGAATGGATGCTCGTGACCGGCACCGAGGCCGCCTCGATCCTGCTGGCGAGCCTGCTGCTGGAGCAGGGCGCGCTGGAGTTGCGCGCGGCGCTGGGCGTCTTCGGCGTCGTGCAGATCGTCTGCGGCGCGCTCTGGATCGCAGCGGTCGTCCCGCGCGAGCGACGGGCCGAGGCGTGACGGCGCGGCGTACCGGCGGCGAGGCAGAAGGGCCGCGGCCCGAGCGTCTCCACGCGCCGCCCAAAAAAGCGATCGCCGTACGGCGGGAACGGTGCTGCTTGATTCCGAACGGGCGGGACGCTTCGTTGAAGGAGCAGGTCGAACGTTTCCCCGGCCGCGAAGCACGCGGCGGCCGGCAGCGCGTCTTGCCTCATGTTCCCGTACTCCATGTTCCCGTACTCCCGCCCCCTGCATGCCCGACGACCCGTCCGACACGGACCGCCGGTGGACCTCCGGCGACCTCAGTGAGAGAGGCGGGGGCAGCGGGGCGGACGGCGACGCGGAGAAGCATCCGTCCGAGGAAACGCCGCTGCCGGGACGCTGGCCGCACGCCCGCTACGACGACGCGAAGGCCGACGACGACGAGGGCAACCGGGCGGCCGACCTGTCGCTGCCGGAGGCGCGGGAGGTCACGCGCGACCGAGCGCGCGACCTGGAAACGCTGCTCTCTCATGCATTCCGGCGCCACTGGCCTGCTTCCGAGGCCGACGACGAGACCGACGCCGAACCGCCGCGCCGCACGGGGCTGCACGCGAAGGCGTTGCCCCTGCTTCGCGCGGTGCCGTGGGCACTGGCGGCGCTTTTTCTCTTCTCCTTCGCGTGGAACTTCTCCGGCTGGACGTTGCGCCTGTTCGGCCGCGCGTGGCCGGCGGAGGGGCTGCTGCGCATCGTGAGCGTGAGCGGGCTGATCGGCTTTGCGACCAACTGGCTGGCGGTCACGATGCTCTTTCAGCCGCGTCAGGAGCGGCCCCTCTTCGGCCAGGGGCTGATTCCCGCGCAGAAAGAGCGCGTCGTGTGGCGACTTTCGGAGGCGATCTCCGAGGACCTCATCAACGAAGACGTCGTCAAAGAGAAAATCCGGCGCAGCGGGATCGTGCGGCGCTACCGCGAAAAAGCCGTCGAGACGATGCACGCGGTCGCCCGCGACGAGGCCTTCCGGCGCGACCTCAAGGAACTGGCCGAGGGGTACGCGCAGCGCGTGTTGCGCGCCCCGGCAGTGCAGGAACGGATCGCGCAGTTGATCATTGAGCGGCTGGAGGCGCACGCCGCCCGCGGCGGCCTCGGCGGGCTGGTGCTGGGAACGTACCGGACGCTCGGGGAGCAGGACTTCCGCCGCCGCATCGACGCGATCGTGCGCCGCCTGCCCGAGTCGGTGGAACCGGCGCTCGCCGAGCTGGACCTCCTCCTCGACCGCCTGCCTGCTCACCTCGAGAAGCGCTCCGACCGCTTCGAAGAAGCGACCACCCGTCTCGTCTTGCGCTTCGTGGAGAATCTCGACGTGGAACGCATGGTGCGCGAGCGCATGGAGGCCTATGACGAACGCCGGCTGGAGCGCCTTTTCAAAAAGACTTCCAACGAACAACTTAATTACATTAAGTACCTCGGCGGTATTCTTGGAGCCATGGGCGGGCTGATCATTTGGGCACCGGGGCCTGCACTGGCGTTTTTCGCGCTGGCAGGGGCGGTGCTCTGGTCGGTGGACGAGGGGCTGTTTCGGATGCAAGCGTCTTGGCGGGCGCAGTGACGTCGCCGGGGGAGCGTTTTAGTGCGCTACGTTCGCATCAGTAAGACCCCCTTCGGCCCTTGCAGAACGAACGCCGTTTTCTCTCATCAGCCCCCCTCGGTCTCCCGACCTCTCCCCTACACTACGGAGAACACCCCCGACGGGGAGAGGGGGCTGGCAACCTGAACTGTATTCGCCAGACCAGCGCCCCATGCCTCCAGAATCCACCGCTCCCGTTCCCGACACTGAAAGCGCCGCCGCAACCGGCAACGACGCCCCCACCGTCGACCTGATCGCCTCCAGCGCGGGCCGGTGCGGTCTCGTGGCCGGAGCGGTGGACATCACCGAAACGACGCGCGCCGAGGCGGGCTACTGCGTGGCGGTGCGCATCCTGGAAAATAAGGCTCGCTACAACGAAGTCGAGGATGCGGACGGCACCTTTCGGACGCTGCGCCGCCCGCAGGTGATCGTCGGGGCGCTGGGGGAGCGGCAAGCGCTCAAAGGGTACAGCGGCGACGTGCCCGACCGCCTCGCCCCCGGCGACGAACTGCACGTGCTCAACAAGGGCGGCATCATCGGGCGCTGCACCTCGTCCCACCCCGACCTCGGGCCGCCACTCCGGGTAGAAGTGATCGGCGGCGTGCGGGCCACCGACGGCAGCGGGCTGGCGTGCCTGCAAGCGGGCGCGCTCCCGGCGGTGGAGTCGCTGACGGCCTCGGCTCCGCTGGTCATGGTGAGCGGCTCGTCGATGGACACCGGCAAGACGATGGCCGCCTGCGCGCTCATCGAGCAGCTCGCCGCCGAGGGCCGGCGTGTGGCCGCCGCCAAGCTCACCGGCGCGGCCCTCCAGCGCGACGTGCGCCGCATGGCCTCCGACGGCGCCGTCGCCACGGCCACCTTCACCGACGCGGGCGTCGTCGCCTCCACCGCCTGCGACATGCGCGCTCCCGCCAAAGGCATCATCACCCACCTCAACGAGGACGCCCCCGACGACGGCGGCGGCCCGCCGGACGTGATCGTGATCGAGCTGGGCGACGGCTTCATCGGCCCCTACGGCGTGGACGGCCTCCTGCGCGACCCGCAGCTGCGCCACTTCACGCAGGCGCACGTCGTCACCGCCTCGGACCTGGCGGGCGCCTGGGCCGCCGTTCGCTTCTTCGCCGAGCGGTTCGACGCGCCGATCACGGCCTTCACCGGCCCCGTCACCGACAACGCCGTCGGGCGCGACTACATCGAGGATATCCTGGGCCGCCCTGCGTTCAACGCCCTCCAGCAGCCGGAGGAACTCGTCGAGCGGGTGACCGATGCCCTCGACCGGCCGCCCCCGGCGGCGCTGTTTTCGGATTGAGCCGTTCGATTCGAGCCGCCGGCGTTTGCAGCCTCGAGATAAGCGGGCAATGTACGCAACGAGGCGTATTGCGTGTAATGCGTATTGCGTAATGCGTAATGACGTCAGCCCGCATCGCTTCAGGTCAGACGCTGCCGGCAACGCCAATCCTGGAGCGACACCGCTTCTTTCGCTATCCCCACCGCGGACGAGCAACCTTACGACATACGCGACACGAAACACGCCGCCTGTCAACCGGCACGACCTTTTTCTTTGCTATGAACGACTTCAAAGAACCCCCGCGCGTCGCCCTACTCCACGGCGCCGGATACGTCGGGGGCGAACTGCTTCGCCTGCTCGACCGGCATCCCGGCGTCCGGCTCACCGCTGTTACCAGCAGCACGTTCGCCGGGCAGCCCGTCTGGGAAGCGCACCCGGCGCTGCGCTCCACGAAGGACCGCCCCTTCTCCGAGCACGCCGACCTCGACGCCGCCGACGCGCTCGTGACTGCCGCCGGGCACGGGCAAAGCGCTCACGAGCTGCCGTCGCTGCTCACCGACAACGGCTTCGACGGTCGCTTTGACGGCGCAGTGGTCGATCTGAGCGCCGACTTTCGCCATGACGACCCGGCCCGCTACAACACGTGGCACGACTACGAGCACCCCGCGCCCGAATTGCTGAGCACCTTCGCCTACGGGCTGCCGGAAGTGCGCGCGCCCTACCGCGACACGCAGCGCGTCGCCAATCCCGGCTGCTTCGCCACGGGTCTCGCGCTGGCGCTCCGGCCGCTCGCGCAACACTGGCCCGCAGACGCCCCCTTTGCCCCGGCCGTCACCGCGCTGACCGGCGCGTCCGGCTCCGGCGCCACGCCCTCGGCGGCGACCCACTTCCCCGACCGCGCCGGCAACGTGCGCGCCTACAAGGTCTTCGCCCACCAGCACCAGCCCGAAGTGCTCGACGTGCTGGGCCGCCCCGGCGCGGATCTGGCCTTCACGCCGGCCTCCGGCCCGTGGAGCCGCGGCATCTGGGGCACCGCCCACCTCACGCTCCCCAACGGCCGTTCGCAAGGCGACGTGGACAGCTGGTTCGCCGACGCCTATGGCGACGATGGCAGCGACGCCCCGCTCGTGCGCACCTCGCCCGGCACGCTGCCGCAGCTGCACCACGCGGCGCGCACGCCCTTCTGCGACGTCGGCTGGACGGTGAGGGGCAACCGCCTCGTCGTGGGCTTCGCGCTGGACAACCTCCTGAAAGGCGCCGCTTCGCAGGCCGTGCAAAACCTGAACCTGCTGCTGGACCTGCCCGAAACGATGAGTCTTTTGCAGGACGGCGAACCGCGGACCGGGAACGGCAGCCCCTCAAAACGCGAACGGACTGACAAGCCGACGAACGCCCACGCCTCAACCGCTGCGGCCTGACCAACCCCCGCACTCCCAAACCCCCGCACTCCCGCACTCTCCCCACGCGAGCGAAGCGAGCATATGACCACGCAGGAGACGATCCGGCGCGAAGACGCTTTCCAGATCCCGACGTACAGCAAGATGCCCGTCGCGCTGGAGCGCGGCGAGAACTGCTACGTCTGGGACGCGGAGGGCGAACGATACCTCGACTTCTACGGCGGGCACTGCGTAGCGCTGCTGGGGCACTGCCCGCCGCGCGTGGTGAAGGCGGTGCAGGAACAGGCCGCCCGGCTCGTCTTCTACTCCAACGCCGCGTACAGCCCGGTGCGCGCCCGCGCCTCCGAGCGCCTGATGCAGATGGCCCCCGACGCAATGGCGCAGGCGTTTTTCTGCAACTCCGGCTCCGAAGCCAACGAGACGGCGCTCAAGCTGGCCCGCACGTCCACGGAAAAAAGCGGCCTCGTCGCCATGGAAGGCGGCTTCCACGGGCGCACCCTCGGCCCGCTTGCGGCCACGCACGCCGAAAAGTACCGCCGCCCGTACGCCGACATTTTGCCCGAGACGCACTTCGTCCCCTTCGCCGACGCC
>PXTR01000044.1 GCA_003023245.1 Bacteroidetes bacterium QS_8_68_15
TTCGAGGAAGAGTACGGGCGCGCCTTCGACCAGGCCGCCTGCGCATTTCTCTCCACGCCGCCGCAGAAAGACAGCGACCCCGACGCCGACCTGATGGACACCGGCGCGGTGGTGCGCACCATTTCCGAGCGCGGCGTGCCGGCGCACCTGCACAACGGCGCCGACGCGCTGATCGGGCCGCTCAGCGAGGAGCTGCGCCCCGGCGACGTGGCGCTGGTCATGAGCAACGGGGGTTTCGGCAACCTGCACGAGCGCCTGTTGGAACGCCTGGCCGACGGAAGCGGCGAGACGCAGGAAGCAGCGTAGCGCCGCCCCCAGACCCGAGGCGGCTGCAACGCCCGCTCGGCACCGAGCACGAAACTTTTGGTGTCATTGCGAACGAGCGAAGCGAGTGCGGGGGCCGAAGGTCGTGCCCCTGGTGCCATCTCCGTCTGAATGGTTCAGACCTTACCGAACGAGATTGCCACGTCGCCTGACGGCTCCTCGCAATGACCATTTTTCTTTAGCTATCAATCTTCGGCTCAGTAACATGGTCTGATTTCCGCTCGTTGTTTACCCCCCGAGCCACTCGTACATCAGAATGCCGCCGGCGACGGCTACGTTGAGGGATTCGACGCCGGCCGCCTCGCCGCCGCCGGCGGCCGGGAGCGCGACCCGTTCGCTCACCGCGTCGAGGGCGGGGGCGGAGGGACGTCGCGGAGCCCAGGCGGAGGCGGGCGTGCCGGTCAGGTCGGCGCCGTAGAGGGCGAACCCGGATCGGCGCAGGCGGTGCAGGGCATCCGAAAGCGCATCGGTACGGCTCAGCGTCAGGCGCCAGTGCGCGCCCATCGCTGCGCGCACCGTCTTGGGTCCGTAGAGCCCCGCCGTGCCCGGTCCCGCCAGTACCGCGCCGGCCCCGAACCATGCCGCCGTGCGCAGGGCCGTGCCGGCGTTGCCGGGGTCCTGCACGCCGTCGAGCACCAGCACTCCCTCTTCGGCCTCCGCCAGCGCCCGGGCGGGGGTCATCTCGGCACGCACCACCGCCAGCACGCCCTGCGGGGAGGCCACGTCCGAGAGCGAGGCCAGCGTCTCGGGCGGCGTCGTGTAGACGGACAGGTCCCGCCGGGCCGCCCGTCGCGCCAGCTCCGCTACGCGCGCATCTCCGTCGAGCGCGTCCCCGGCGACGACGAGGCTCGCCAGCGGAGCCTGCGCCTCCAGCGCGGCCGCGACGGCGCGCACGCCTTCCACGAGAGCCCGTCCCTGCTTGCGCCGGTGCTTGCGCCGCGTGAGCTTGCGGATCGCCTTTTCGCGTCGGTTCGAGAGCCGCTCGGTCGGAGTGGGGGGCATGGGGGCGTGGGTGTGTTCGGCCCGCCCCGTTTCGCATTGGCGAATTGTTCGTTTGCGTCCCGTAGGGACCTGCCGTCGTCCGCCACAGAGGCGCCGAACGCCTCGGCGCGTCGGTCGTTCGGGCCTTCTCGCGAACCGGCCCGAAAACCGCCTCGATTTCGCTCTGATGCCGCGCTTCTTTTTTCGGGAAAATGGGCTTTGGACGGCGCTCGTCGGTCTCGCCGTGGTGGCCGGATGCGCCAACCCCGTTCCCCCCAGCGGGGGCCCCCGCGACCAGACGCCGCCGCGCATCGCCACCAGCCGTCCCGCTGCCGAGGCGACTGACGTGTCGCGCGGGCGCACCGTCCGCATCGCTTTCAGCGAGTACGTCGACCGCGAGTCGCTGCGCGAGGCGCTCACCGTCACCCCCGCGCCGGGCGGGCGGCTGACGTTCGACTGGAGCCGGCGCAGCGTCGAGATCACCTTTCCCGAGCGCTTTCGCGACAGCACGACCTACCTGCTGACCATCGATAAGACGCTTACGGACCTGCGCAACGTGGAACTGGAGCAGCCGATCACGCTGGCCTTTTCGACGGGCGCGCAAATCGACCAGGGGCGTCTGGCGGGCCGTGTCGTCGGCAACCGGCGCGGGCAGGGGCGCGAGGGCGTCGACGTGTACGCCTACGCCGCCGCCGCCGCCGACAGCGTGCGGCTTCCCGGGGCGCCGCTGTACCGCACCCAGACGGGGCCGGAGGGGACCTTTCAGTTCGAGTACCTGAGCGAGAAGCAGCGCTACTACGTCGTCGCCCTGCGCGACCGCAATCGCAACTACCGCGGCGGCCCGCTCGAAGCCTTCGCCGTCCCGCCGCGCCCGGCGCTCGAAGCGCGCCGCGGCGACTCCACGGCGGCCGCCGCGTCCACCGCTGCTGCGATTTCCGCTCCCCCGGACTCTGCTGCGCGGGACACGGTTTCGCAAAGTGCGCTTGTGCAAGACGCAGGGGCGCGAGACCGCGCGGCCCCTGCCGGTGGCGGCGAAGAGCGCACGAACGAACGCAGCGGCGAAGCGCCCTGGATCATTGGGAAGCGCGACCGGGTGCCGCCGCGCCTCACCGGGGCGCTCCCGATCTCGAGCCGCCGCGTGGCCCTGCGCCTCAGCGAGCCGGTGCGCCTCCGCGCGCGCCAGGCGCGGCGCGTCGCCCTTACCGACACCACCGCCGCCGAGGGAGACGAGGACGCATCGGCCGTCGCCGTGCGCACCCTCTACCGGCGCCCCGATCAGGAGCAGCGCCTCGCGCTTCGCACCGACTCGATGCGGCCCGCCGGGCACCGCGTGCGCCTCGTGCCGCCCGGCGAGGAGGCCCCTGACGACTCGCTCGGCCGCGGCCGGGGCGCGCCCGTCGCCGTCGACACGAGCGGCAACGCGCCGGAGCGTCCGGCCGAGGCGACGTTCACGGCCGCCGATCGGCCCGACACACTGAAGCTGCGCTTCCGGGGCTTTCGGAAAAGCGGGCCGCCGCTTCCTACGACCTCCGGCGACGGACGCGCTCTGGCCCTCGCCCCCGGTCAGGCCCCCGCCGTGCAGTTCAACCAGCCCCCCGCCGTGGGGACCCCCTCCGTTAGCGACACCGCCGCGGCCGCCGCGCTCGTCACGGCTCGCGACACGGCCACCGGCGCCGCGCTCCCGTTCCGCCTCGACACCGACGACGGCACGACCTACCGACTGGCGTTCGACCCGCCGCTTGCGCCCGACCAGGTCGCCCGCCTGCGCGTGAACGCGCGCCGCTTCCGCGCCCCGCTCGACACGGCCTACGCGCGCCTCGTGCGCCGCCTGCCCAGCGACGTGCTCGGCGGCGTCAGCGGGGCCGTGTCCGTTACGCGCGATTCTGCTGTCACCAACTCTGTCATGGGCGATTCCGTCGCGGCGGCCGTGCTCGTGGAGTTGTACGCCGCCGGAGAGGATGGCTCCGCCGGCACCGGCAGCGAGCCGTTGCGCACCACGCGCGTCGACAGCAGCGGCGGATTCGTCTTTCGCGGCCTGCCGGAAGCGCCCTATCGCTTTCGCGCATTTCTCGACCGCGACGGCGACGGGGAGTGGGACGTCGGCCGCCTCGCGCCCTACCGCCGCGCCGAGCCGCTGGCCTGGAGCCGCCGGCCCGTCGAGGCACGCCCGCGCTGGGAAACCGCGACCGAAGACACGCTGCGCATCCGCGCGTCTCGCTCCGCGGACGGGAAATAGCGGCGTCTGCCCAATTGCACCGATGCGGGCTGAAAAGACCGCCGTCCCCGGTCCGCCGTCGTCCGCCCGCTGACTCACGCCGCCGGGATCGCGTCCGTCGGCCGGCGCGCGGTGACGATCAGGCCAGTGCCCTCGTCGTTGTCGGCGCGCACGTCGAGGGCATTGAGAAGGAGGCCCGCCGGAAGCGCCGGCAGGTAGTACAGCAGCACCAGCGGCAGGAAGGCCCAGCTCGCGCCCAGCGCCTTCATCGGCTGCTGGATGAGGAGCCGCCAGGCGGCCGAGCCGTAGCGCCCGTAGGTGTAGCGGCTGTGCACCGGCGCGAGGCCCGCGCGGCGCAGCTTCTCCTCCAGCGCGCCGAGGTTGTACCCGTCGCGCACGTGCTCGCCGATGAAGCTGGCCTCGCCGGCGGTGTCGGCCTGCGCGGCGTCCACGTCCGAGCCGCCCTTGTCGGAGGGCGTGTTGATGACGACGTAGCCGCCAGGGCGCAGGACGCGCGCGAAGTGCGCGAAGACGGCCTCGTCGTCGGCGATGTGCTCCATCACGTCCACGCTCAGAATGAGGTCGAACGGCCCCTCGGCTTCGAGTTGGGTGAGGTCGTCCTCGGCAAAGGTGACGCGCCCGGCGTGCGGCGTGGCGCGCATGAAGCCTTCCGCGCGGTCGAGGTAGTCAGTCTTCACGTCGACGGCGTGGACGCGCGCCTGCGGAAACTCGCGCAACAGGAAATGCGCGTACTGCCCGAAGCCGGTCCCGGCGTCGAGAATGCGCACGGGGCGGTCTTCGCGGGGAAGCGTGCGCATGAGGCGGCGCACCTCGCGGCGCACGTACCAGGCGCGCAGGAAAAGCGTGTCGAGCGCCGCGTAGAAGCCGCGCCACAGCAACGGATGGCGCTCGGCGACGGCGGCGAGGCGGTCTTTGATCGGGTCGTAGTGCATGTCGGGTTGACGGTTGAAAGTGGAGGAGTGGAACGTTTTTCAGCCCGTTGGCGCTTGACGCACTTCCACGCTCCCGCCCCCATCATCCGAGGGCGTCGTCAGCCATCGCCTCGACCTGGTCTTGCGCGCGGCGGGCCAGGGCGCGGCGTCCGTGCGCGCCGGCGTCGATGGGCGTGCCGACGCGCAGCTCCATTTCCACGCGGCGCAGCCCCAGCAGCCGCCAGGCGTGCGCCCCGGCCGACTCGGTGCCGCCGGACCAGATGACGCGCCGACGCCGGGTGCCGTCAGCGGGCACGCCGTCGACGGAGCGCACGTGCAGGTAGAGCGGCAGCACGGCTTCGCCCTCCTGCCCGGCCACGCTGCTGAAGACGCCCGTTTTGAACGGCAGCACCTGCGGGCGCTCGTTGGTCGTCCCTTCGGGAAAGGCCAGCACGGGCACGCCGCCTGTGCGCAGGCGCTTTTGCACCCGCGCCACGAAGTCTTCGACGGCGACACCGCGCCCGCGCTCTACGAAGAGCACCCCCATCGTGCGCGCCACCCATCCGGCGACGGGCCAGTCGTCGATTTCCGCCTTGCCCACCAGTGCCATGCGCAGCCGCGCGGCCAGCACGAAGGGATCGAGCAGCCCGAGGTGGTTGCAGACCAGCAGCGTCGGGCGTTCGGCGGCGAGCGCCTCGGGGTCCGGGCCGTTCACCGTCACGCGCACGCCCAGAATGCGAAGCAAGCGCCGCGCCCCCCGCTGCTGGCGGCGGGCCATCGCCTGGGCACGCTCGCGGCGGGACGAGGTCGAGCGCACCGCCGCGCCGGCGTAGAGCGTGTAGCCGGCGGCCACGGCGACGAAGGCAACGAGCTTCCACAGGCGGCGCAGCATCGGCGGGAACGGGGAGCGTTCTTCGTTGAACAGTGCGCGAACGGGCGGCGAAGACTCGGTGAGCCTGCGAACGACGACGCATATTTCGGGCGCGCCCGGCGTAGAAATTTCATCCGATGGCCTCTCGCATTTCCCCGGACATCCGCTATGACGCCCGTTCTCAAGCGTGTGATCGGCCCCGAGCGTTTCGAGCAGATCGACCGCACCATTTCCGGCGTCATGCGGCGCTACGGCGTGCGGGTGCTGCGCTACACGCTGGCGGTGGTGTTTATCTGGTTTGGCCTCCTCAAGCCGCTGGGCCTGAGCCCGGCCGAAGAGCTGGTCAAGCGTACCGTCTACTTCTTGCCGGCCGACGTGTTTTTCCCGATCCTGGGCTGGTGGGAGGTCGCCATTGGCGTGGCGCTTTTGTTTCGGCCGCTCGTGCGGCTGGCGCTCTTTCTCTTGTTCGCGCAAATGGTGGGCACCTTCCTTCCGCTGGTGGTGCTGCCGGAGGTGTGCTTCACGCACGTCCCCTACGCGCTGACGACCGAGGGGCAGTACATCGTCAAGAACCTGGTGCTGATCGGGGCGGCGCTGGTGGTGGGCGGCACGGTCCGCGAGCAAAGCGCGCCGGAGCGCCGGCTTTGAGACGCCCGCTTCCTGGCGTTGCCGGAGAGGCCTCACCGAATCGGGAGCACCGGACCGTCCGGCGACTCGGGCGGGGCGACGAGGCGCTGCTCCGCGCAGTCGGCGCGCAGGTCGAGGCGTTCGAGCACGATCTGCCCGATCAGCGGGACGCCGTCCTCGGGCAGGACGAACGCATCGACGACTATCGTGCGCTCTTCGATAGTGACGTTGATCGGACCGACGACGTCGAGGGTAGCGGTCCGCCCGTCCGCGTAGCCGACCTCGGTGGTGTGCTGCGTGCGCACGCCCAGCCGGTCGGCCAGGCCGCGAGGGATCACCAGTCCGGGGCGCGAGCCGGTGTCCACGACGCCTTCGGTTTCGACGGTGCGGATTTCGTCTTCACCGGCGTACCCCCGCTCGAAGACGGCGCGGTCATCGGCGTTTTCCAGTTGCATCGCAGCGCGAATTTCGCCCATGCAGTCGTCGGGATTTCGAGTGAGGCGAGGCGCTTCTTTCGTTTCGGGCATGGCGGGAACGGGCAGTCGGTACGGAGGAGCAATGTGCGGATGAAACGCCTCGCGGGAAGAGCATTTGCGAACGGCTTCCCGAAAAGCGCCCCGCGCTCGGCGCGACGGTGCATCCCCCGTGACGTTCTCAAAGCCGGAACGTCGGTCGCTCCGGCGAGTCGGGCGGGACCGTGAGACGCTCCCGGGTGCAGTCCGCCAGGAGGTCGAGCCCTTCCAGCACGATTTGCCCGATCAGGGCGTCGCGGCCCTCGGGGAGCGCGAAGGCTTCGGTCACCGTCGTGCGCCCTTCGATGGTGACGTTGATCGGGCCGACGACGGGAAGCGCGGTCCGGCGGCCGTCGGCAAGCTGGGCGTCGACCTGGCGTTGCGTGCGCACGCCGAGGCGGTCGACCACGTCTTGCGGCAGCGCCAGCCCAGCGCGCGCGCCGGTGTCGACGACACCCTCGATCTCGACGGTGCGGATCTCGCTTTCTTCGAGACGGCCTTCCTCGACGTTGCCGCGGTCTACCGCATTTTCGAGATGCATTTCAGAGACGATTTCACCCATGCAGTCGTCAGGGTTGCGCGTAAGGCGGGGACGCTCTTTCGTCTCTGGCATGGCGGCATCACCGGCGGTCGGGAGGAAAGCGACGCACGGGTGCAACGCCCCACGACGGAAGCAGTTGCGCTCCCCGGCCACCCCGCCGGCCCACGAAGAAACGCCAAGCGCCCCCGCCCCGCGCCGAGCGCACGCTCACGCCGCCTCCACCAGCTGCTTCGCCTCGTCCAGTTCCACACCCACCAGCGTCGAGACGCCCTGCTCCTGCATCGTCACGCCGTAGAGGCTGTCGGACTGGCGCATCGTGCGCTTGTTGTGGGTAACGAGGATGAACTGCGTCTCATCGGTGAAGTCGCGCAGGAGACGCATGAAACGGCCCGTGTTGGCGTCATCGAGCGGGGCGTCGACCTCGTCGAGGATGCAGAACGGGCTGGGCTTGACGAGGTAGATGGCAAACAGCAGCGCGATAGCCGTCAGCGCCTTTTCGCCCCCCGACAGCTGCGAGAGGATCGACGGGCGCTTGCCTTGGGGACGGGCGATGATCTCGATGTCGCTCTCCAGCGGGTCCTCGTCTTCGGCGAGCTGGAGGCGCGCGGCGGCCCCGCGCCCGAAGAGGCGCTCGAAAAGATCCCCGAAGCTGCGCTGGATTTCCGAAAAGGTCTCTTCGAAGCGCGAGGCGGCCTCGTCGTTGATCTCGGTGACGGTGTCGAGCAACGTGTCCTCGGCCTCTTCGAGGTCCTGCTGCTGCTCTTGCAGGAAGTCGAGGCGTTCCTTTTCCTCGTCGTACTCCTTGAGCGCCAGCGGATTCACGTCGCCCAGCTTGCGCAGCTCCTTGCGCAGCGTCTTGACCTCCTCGCGGGTGGCGTCTTCGTCGAAGTCGTCGGCGGGCGCGTCCGCCTCCTCGGGCAGGTGGAGGCCGTCGAAGTCCTCGGCGGTGCTCTCGACGAGGTCGCCCAGGCGCGTCTCCACCTCGGCGAGGCGCACGCTCTGCTCACTCTCGCGGCGCCTCACGTCTTCGCGCTTCCGGCGCAGTTCGCGCAGTTCCTCCTCGGCCTCGGCGGCGGCGGCTTTGGCCTCTTCGAAGCCGGAGCGCGCCTCTTCCAGCGCGTCGGCGCGGCGGACGCGGTCGGCGCGGGCCGCTTCGATGTCGCTCTGGAGGGCGTTTTGCTTTTCCTCCGCCTCCTCAATGGTCTCCGCCAGGTCGGCCTGCTCGGCGGCGCGCTCGTCCTGACGCTCCTCGATTTTCGCCAGGCGCTCGGCGGCCTGATCGCGACTCTGCTGCAGCGACTCGAAGTGGCTGCGCGCCTCGACGGCCGCCACGCGCGCCTCGCCGAAGCGCTCCTGAGCCGCACGCGCGTCGGCTTCGGCTTCCTCCAGCGTCTCCTCGGCAGCCTCGCGCTGCTCGATCAGGGCGGCGCGCCGTTCTTCGGTCGTCTCGGCGTCGGCCTGTAGGCGCTCCAGGGCGGTGCGGCCTTCGTCGAGTTCGTCTTCGAGCGCGTCGAGGCGGTCGGCCGTTTCGGTTTGCTGCGTTTCGAGCGTCTCGCGCTCGTGGGCGAGGCGGCGCGCCTCCTCGGCGGCTTCGGACTGGCGCGTCTCGGCCTGGCGCAGTGCGTCTCGGCGGCGCTGGAGCGGAATCGCGTCGAGGGCGTCCTGTGCGTCTTCGACGCGCGCCTCCTGCTTTTCGATCTCGGCGGTCAACTCCTCCAGCTCGCGGCGGCGCTCCGCGAGCTGTTCGCGGCGGCCCAGGCGACCGGCGGCGGGACCGCCTTCGCTCCCGCTGCCGCCGTGAAGGAGACCGG